>JAFDJF010000130.1 GCA_019307645.1 Deltaproteobacteria bacterium | reverse complement strand
CAGTTGAATGCCTCTGGCGTAACTGCTGCCGGTCCGGACGTGGTCGTCTTGGCCACAGGCGGTCAGCCGCTGATTCCTGAAATCCCCGGCAGCGACGGAACAAATGTGGTCGCTGCCCCGGATGTACTCACCGGCAAGGTTATGACCGGCCAGCGGGTTTTGGTTGCCGGGGGAGGTCTCATCGGTTGTGAAACAGCACTGTTCCTTGATGCCCTTGGCAAGGATGTGTTCGTCGTCGAGATGACCGCCGAACTGGCCGGTGATCAGGTAATCGTGCCGAGAGAAGCGCTCCTCAGAAAACTCGATCAGACCCGAGTAGAATACGTCACATCAGCGACAATTACAGAATTCACTGAAGACGGCGTGATCGTGGAACGTGAGGCAAATCGTGAGATCTTTATTGGTATGGATACGGTGGTTCTGGCCATGGGCATCGCCCCGGTAAACGATTTGGCCCGTGCAATTCGGGACAGTGAGTCGGAAATTCATGTGATTGGTGATGCCGAGGCGCCATGCAACGCAATGGATGCGATCGCCGCCGGTGCTAGAATTGGACGGCGGATCTAGCCGGGACGCATTTGCTGTAATGCCGGGATGGAAACTTTTCAACGCAGCTGCTTTTCGGTGTCCCGGGCCACGCCATTAAAAGGGTCCCGTCGATATCTCCAGATGCTGTGAACACCCCTCAGTGAAAGTGGCTTTCTCCTAAGCTTTTAACTTCAGCTCCGGGTGGCGGGCAGCTATCATCCGGCGCATCCCTTCCTGCCAGTCAATTGTGCAATCCCCTATAAGTTGGCGACGGCGGGTGTTGTCTGTCCGGGTGTGCTGGATGTCCCCTTTGATCTTCTGGAACCTGGGTTTCAGGTTCGCAATCTCTGCCATGTACCGGCAGTATGTTTCCACTTCAACGCCTTCGTCGCCGGCCCAGTTGACAATCGTCGCCGGCACGCTCGCTACACCCAGAAGAAGCAGCGCCTGCCGGTTTATGTCATCCTGGTGAATCGGGTTGCAGAAGGAAGGCCGCGAAGCCTCAACCGTGACATCCTGACCTCCGCACATCATATCGAACTGATAGGCGGGCAGTCCGCCGTTGGGACCATATGAAACGCCCATTCGCGCAATCGTTGTGGGGATGTTCCACTGGCGGGCGGCAAAGCGGGCGACACCTTCCTGGGCGATTTTGGAAATCGCGTACGTTTGAGAATAGGGCTGCACGCTGTTGTCGAGTGGATCCGTCTCCTTTACCTCTTGAGAAGGATCCGGGGTCGGGGCATAGACACTGCAGCTGGACATTACCAGGAACGCCCGGGCATTGCGATAGTGGCTCATCAGCAGACCTGTGCCCTCGGCGTTGACACGAAGTGCCTGATCAAAGTCCGCCCCGGGCTGTTGAAAGACGGCGAAATGGATGACGTATGTAAAGTTTTTCGGCAGCCGGCTGAAATCTGGGTCGGCGAGGTCCACAGAGCACGTGGTGACGCCGGAAGACTCCAGGCGCTCTCGGGCGGCGGGGTCCTCTAAACGCGAAACCCCCCAGACCTCGTTACTTTGGGCAAGTTCCACCGCCAGTGGAAAGCCGATCTGCCCGGCGGCTCCGGTGACCAGGATTCTCTCATTTCGGATTTCTGTCATTTTCGCATTCCTCCGTTTAAATTGGCGTCAGAGTAGACTGTTTCAATTATTCGGAGTTACGACCGCCCGTCCTCGAAGCAGTCCTTGATCCAGCTTTTCATAGGCCTCATCCACGCGTTTCAAAGGAAAAGCATCTATTTCGTTGCGTATCAGGCCGTCTTCCGCTAACGCAATTGCCGCGTGAGTGTCAATAATCGTTGCTCCCTGGAAGGTAAAGATCTCCGCCTCCTTGGGCAGGAAATCATACCAGGGTTGATTGAAGGTGCCCCCGCCCGCGCCGACAAGGCCGAAGGCTCCGGCCTTACGCACAGAGGCAATTCCGGCTTTTATGGTTGCATCAATACCAACAAAGTCGAGCACGGCGGCGGCGCCCTGGCCTTTTGTCAGATCAAGGATCTCCTGCGTGGTTGAGGTCGTGACCCCTGAAAGGCATTCGTGTGCCCCAAGCTCAAGGGCGAAGTCGAGACGTGCGGAGCTGGTATCAACGGCAATGACTCTGGCCGGGCTCATTACCCTCAGGAACTGAACAGCGAAACTGCCGAGACCGCCGGCACCGATGATCACCGCTGTGGAGCCGGGGATGAGCTTGGGGAGTATGCGCTTCACGGCATGATAGGAGGTTGCACCCGCATCGGTTAGAGGGCCGGCTGCTATCGGGTCAAGCCCATCAAGTTTGATGACTTCGCGAACATCTCCCGCGAGTACATATTGCGCCAGCCCACCGTCCCTGCCATATCCCCGGCCGACAAAGCCCTGGTCACAGCAGTTGTCATGTCCGCTGAGGCAGTAAGAGCAGGTGCCACAAGAGTGGGGAGAGACCAGTGCGACCGGATCCCCCATGGAAAAGCCCCGGACGCCCTGACCCAGATCTTCAATCCAACCGCCGACCTCATGCCCCAATGTGAACGGCATGTTCCAGCCAAGCATCTCTCCAATGGCCTTTGGCATTACCCTCATGTTGAAATCGGAGTGACACAGGCCGTTGCCCGCGACCTTTATGAGAATTTCGCCGGGTCCGGGCTGCGGGATATCGATTTCCACCATTTGCGGGGGCTTTTCCCAGTCAACCATCCGATAGGCCATCATTTTGCGTCGCATGGGATTCTCCCTGTCTTTCACGTCATTCCCCGTCAGTCCCGCATTCACCGAATAACTCATTCGACCAATAAAAAGTCAAATGGCTAAAAAGTCAAGTTTTTTACGCGAGCCCTTAACTTTCTCCCAATTTTCATTTTAAGAACAGCACCATTTTAAGTAATGTTTCCAAAGCCTTGATTAACACCCATCACCTGTTCTGGACAAAATGGTTGTGTTTGACAATTGGTTAAGTTAAACCTAAACGTAACTCAGGTTCAAGGGTTCACGGTTCAGAGCCTGCCCTGGCCTCCGGCTCGTAGAGCGGGCTGGAAGCGACCTCGGAGAGCGCGACTGAACGCAATCTGCAATGTCTCAATTCAGCCAGGTCTGGGCCAGGGGTTTGTGGACCAACCGTGATCCTGGAGCGGGTGAAGAGCAATGAAGCTTGAGCGTTTTGAGAATATGGAGGTGTTTTAGTGGAAGAGATACGACTCATCCAGGTTAAAGAAGGCATACTTTCCGAACAAAATCGTTTAGCAGATGAGTTAAGAGAAAAGCTCCGAAAAAGCAAAACCTTTCTGCTGAATCTCATGTCATCGCCCGGAGCGGGAAAAACAAGCATTATTCTCAAGACAGTCGAAGCGCTCAAGGATGAGGTTCGCATGGCTGTGATCGAAGCGGATATCGATTCCGTAGTGGACGCGGAAAAGGTGGCGGCACAGGGCATCAACGCGATACAGCTGAGGACGGGCGGGTTTTGCCATCTGGATGCCTCCATGGTGTCAAAGGGATTGGATGCCATGGATCTGGACACCCTGGAGCTTGTCATCATAGAAAACGTGGGAAACTTGGTATGTCCAGCGGAGTTTGATACGGGGGCCATTAAGAGTGCCATGATTCTGAGTGTGCCGGAAGGTGATGACAAGCCGCTCAAGTACCCCCTTATGTTTACGGTGTGTGATGTTCTCCTTGTGAACAAGATCGACTATCTGGAATATTCTGATTTTGATCTGGCTGCCATGAAGGAAAGGGTGTGGGTCCTGAATTCGAAAATAGAAATTATAGAAACATCATGCAGGACAGGTCAGGGCATTGAGCAGTGGGCCGAGTGGCTCAAGGAAGAGGTTCGTGCTTTTTCCCGCGCCAGCGACCAGTGATTAGAAACCAGTGATCAGTGATCAGGGACCAGTATCTTTAAGGGCCAGGGAAAGGGTGTAAGCTTTCCAGCATCCTAGCATCCCAGCACCCCAGCTATCTTGTAACCGGCAAATGGAGACCTTTTTATGGACGAATCTTTATTGAATAAACTTTGCGACAGCTTGAATAGCCGCGGGGGATCTATACCGGCTTATCCAGTCCCTGAGATGTTCACTCTATTGGAAGCGCTTTTTACTGAAGAAGAGGTTGAGGTGGCGTGCCGAATGCCCCCCATAGCGACATCGCTTGAGGAAACGGCCGATATCCTGTCCCGACCTGCTGAAGACATCCTTCCCCTTCTGGAATCCATGGCCGATAAAGGTCTTGTGGCCACCCGAAAACAAGATGATGTTGTTCTGTACAAGCTTTTGCCCATAGCGCCAGGAATTTTCGAGTTTCAGTTTATGAAAGGCGGAAAGACCGATCGGGATCGAGAGCTGGCACGCCTGTTGAGGGGATATGTAGATGTTGCCGGAGAATACTTGAAGAAAGACTTCTCCGCCCTTGAAGACATGACACCGTTTATGCGCGTAATCCCAGTGGAAAAGACCATCGAGACAGGAGAACGTGTATATACCTTTGACCAGATTTCACGTTATATCGAATCAGCAGATGCGATTGCAGTGGGTCACTGCTATTGCCATCATGAAGCCTATCTTTTGGGAAAAGAAACCTGTGATGCCCCGGAGCAGCGATGCATAAATTTTGGCCCCGGTGCGCTGTATACTTCAGAAAGAGGGATCACGCGCTTAATCAGTAAGGAGGAAGCCCTGGAGATAATTGAGGCGTGCGCAGAAAAAGGCCTAGTCCACATGGGCTCCAACACATCAAAATATCTGGAGTATCTGTGTAACTGCTGCAAATGTCACTGCGGAACGCTGCAAAGTTTAGCCAGAGTTGGTGATCCCAATCTGACCGCCAGTTCCGGTTACATTGCAGAGATAGAAGAGGGGCTTTGCGATGGATGCGGTTCCTGTGTAGAGGTCTGCCCGGTAGACGCCGTTTCAATTGATGACAGGGAAAAGGCTGCGGTCGACCAACTCAGTTGTATTGGATGCGGCCTTTGTGCGCGTCACTGTTCTGCAGATGCCATTGTCATGGACCCCAGGGAGGATTACAGTCAGCCTCCTGATACCCCGAAAGAACTTCGTGAAGCGATCATGAATGATTTCGTGCGTTCACAGGAAAGATCCCTATAGTACTCACACGATCCAGTTCGATCACATTGATGACTAACCGACAAAGGGGATTTGCGGTCGATTATCACAGTGGAGTATCTGACAATAGGGTTTTATAAAACTGCTCCAAGCCTTTTTGTATTTTTTTAGATTGTTCATTTGAGGAAAAGGAGTCGATGATGACGGATTTGGAGGCACTGGCACGCGAAATCAAGATGATGAAAGACATCGAGGCGATCAAGGATGTGAAATACAAATATATTCGTTTCATGGTGCATTCCCTATGGGATGAACTGGAAGCCCTGTTGACGGAAGATTGTCGCAGTGAATATTCCGATGGCAAATATTCCTTCCCCGACAGGAAGGCCCTCATGGGGTTTCTTCGCCAGTCACACGATGGTCATGAGAAACCTTTTGTCAGTTTCTGGCAGGTATCCCAACCGGAAATCGAATTGTTGTCCGATACCGAAGCCACAGGCATCTGGTGTATGCGGCATGCCACTGTGGATACCAACTCGAACCAGGAAATCCGTCAGTTTGCCTGGTATCACGACCGGTACCGCAGGGAAGATGGAAAGTGGAAGATATGTCGAACAGGTTACGAGCGAACCCTGGAGGACAACTGGAACCGTGGGGACATATCCAGTATTCAGTTGGAAGTGCCTGAAATTACATAATCCCATTGACATCCTAATGGACATCTCTTACTGTGTGGGGGACAATGTGGGGGAAGTCTTGTTCATTGCTCCAGAGATTCAAATGAGACCTGTGGGGGAAAGAACCCACCCAATACAAAAAAGATGCCCAAGCAAAGAAGAATAAAAACAAGTTATCCAGGGGTGTACTATATTGAAGTATCCCCAGGATCTTCCGGCAAAAGGGAAAGGATCTATTACATTCGATACAGAAATGACGGCCGGTTGGTTGAGGAAAAGGCCGGTCGCCAATCTCAGGATCAAATGACCCCATCGCTTGCAGCACGAATACGTTTTGAATGCATCAAAACCAAACCCGTGTCAAACAAAGGACCACAAGCCCGAAAGAAATCAAGTATTTTACCGGATGAGAGCTTCAGAATCAGGCAGTTAGAGAAAAAAGAGCATGATCACAGAAGCGCCGAGGAAGTATTACTGGAAAGAGAGGAAATACATAGGCTTATTGTAAATAATGTATTTACTCCCATCATATATTATGATCTGGACGGCAATGTTCTGCTGATTAATGCTGTTGGTGCAAACAACCTTGGCGGAACAGTCGATGCCTTTGTTGGGAAATCGGTCTATGATATTTTTCCAAAAGTTGCCCATATACACATGGAAAGAATTCGACAGGCTACGGAAAAGGGGCAGGAATGCAGGTTTGAGGACTCTATCGAACTTCGCCAGGGGGAAAAATGGTTTTTGACCAGCATAGAGCCTGTGAAGGATGACAAAGGCAAGGCAATCGCCGTCCAGATGATTTCCATGGATATTACAGACCGCAAGAGAGCTGAACAGGCATTGGGACAAAAAAAGAAGGAGCTTGAGAAAAAGACACTTGAGCTGGAAGAAGTTAATATTGCCCTGAGAGTTTTGTTGAGAAAGCGGGAGGAAGATAAATCAGAGCTTGAAGAGA
>JAFDJF010000699.1 GCA_019307645.1 Deltaproteobacteria bacterium | reverse complement strand
AGGAAAGCCAGGATCTCCTCCGCAGAGACATGCTTGACAGCTTCGAGGAAACGCACTCCTTCCAGGCCGCGGGTATCAAAATAACGTATAATGTTATCAAAAAGATTCTTTGTGTTTCTGTTGTAGGGAAGCTTTTCATCATCAATAAACAGCTGGGCATTGGAGATTTTGAGCGTCAATGATTCATTCTCCATGCAGTTGTTTATGGATTCGGAGAATTTCTCAATTCCCCTTATAACCAGCTTATGCTCAGGTTGTAGAAGTTTAGCAGGAATTCTTCAAACTGGGAATAGGATCTGTATTTTGCAGAATCAGTCATTGGTGTTTTCCCCCGAGAGAGCACTTATGGTCTTTGTTCTATCAAAAGCTTTCCTGATCACCTTGAATCTGCTTTTTGAAGCTTTCTGGAGAACATTCTTTGCTTCCGGAGTATCGAGCAATGCCAGGGCAATGGCTGCACCCTCACGGAAAACCAGTTTCCCTGAACCCATAAAACTGATCCATCCCCGGCTAAGGAGTATTCTGCGCAGGAACGGGACAGCCGTGTTGGAACCGCAGTGGCCAAGAGTCTTATAACAGGCAAGGATGTGAGCTGGATCCTTTTGGGCGGAATTTTCTCTCAAGTAGTTCAGTAGCAAGATTTCCAGCACACTGGATTTATGTTTTGCAAAAGCTGCCAGGATACAGGCGCGTATCTCTTTGCTGGGATCATCAATGAGTGAAAACAACTTTTGTGCGTTTTTGAGGTTCCTTTCAACCAGCTCTTTGATCGCTTTCCTGCGCACCTTGTTAGAGGGGTGTTCGCACATCTTGAAAAGAATTCCATTGACCCGGTCTCCCTGCAGGCAATTCAGTATGGCCAGAAGCTTGTCCCCCATCTCCAGGCCATGCTGTTCCGCTATTTTTTCAAGAGGCCCAATGTCACGCTGGCTCAGGTGCACTATCACTTCCGAGACCAACTGCTGTATCTCGTGCGAACTTCTCTGCATGATGACCGGCACCAGAAAAGGGATAACCTCCGGAGAAAAATAATGAAGTACCTGTTCAAGAGCCTCTAACTTTTCAATTTCACTCGTTTGCAGCTGCAAGAGCTTTTCGCTGATGAGTTGAAAAATTTCAGGCTTGGACAGATCATGGAAAAAACGGTCGATGAGGGGGATCTTCCAATCCTGTTCAGTTGATATTTCTGGGGAGAGGAGCTTTTGCAGCGACTGAAATAATTTGATCAGCAGATCGAACTTTTCCAGCTCAATGGTTTCAAAAGCCACTTCCGAGATGAACCCCAGAACCGCGGTAAATTTTTCCTGTTGGGTCTGGTTTCTAAGAATGATCAGCAATAATTCAAAGAGGTCATCTGTAATATCCCAGCTTTCTTCCTCCTTGACCATTTGCTGAAGTATTTTATAATCGGTATTGGACAGCTCCAGTTGGTCATCACTGATCGATGGATCGGCAATACTTCTGGCATAAGTGTCCTCGCCGTCCGATTCTGCCGGTTGCTGAGACTGGTCCGTTTCATTTTGATCAGCGACTTCTTCCGGCTGAGGCGCGGGGGGGGGGAGTTGGGAAAAATTCATTAACAGCATGTCCTGCCAGAAAATATCCACCGCCTTGAAATCTATATATTCAAGTTCTTCATCCATCAGAGCAGTGACGATATCTCCCTCGGTTTCCTCTGCGAACAACCTGTATTTATAAGCTATTCTGAAAAAAGAGACGATTTCCTCGAGGGGGAGGCCCTCTTGAAACTCAATCCATTTGATACCATCACGATAGAGCAAGGTGATGATGTCTTCCGAGGGGGCCTCCTGTGAAACTTTATGGATGATTTCAGAATTGCAAAGGAGACTGTCTTTTTCAACAGTCAGCCGCAGATCTACATGGTTCGTGAAAAAATTGCTGAATGCGGCAACAAGGTTTTCAAGGGATTTTATAGTGTATACATGATCCTCAGGATACAGGCCGTAATTATTCCACGCCAGGATAAAAATGTTGATTACCTGCCTGGCATCCCGCAATTCCTTGCCCGAAAGGGATGTTGGTGCTGGAATTTTGTGCTGCTCTTTTGTGCTCACTTTTTCCACTAAGTCAAGAGAACTATTAAACGCTTCAGGTTTACATTTCTTAAGAATAAGATGTTGCTTTTTACAAACTTAAGTTTGGCAAAAGTATCCTTGTGGGTCAAGTAAAAAACTGTCCCCCCTGTTGGGTAGGCCCAAATGGGATTGAAGTTCCCTGCAGTCCGCCAAAGGGTTATGGCGGACAGGGAATGTTCTGCCTTACGGCAGTGCTTCGCGGCGACCAGGAACTTTACCATTTTTTGATTCGCTCGCTAACCCCGCCGCAAACAGCAGGGAAGCGCTCGCTGTTGCGGTTCAGAGCCCGTAGCCCGGTAGGTAGCCCGGGGTCTGACCACGATAAGCTATAAGAAACATTCAATAAATTAAATTATCAGGCACGAATTATGAGCTTAGAGCTCTCTTTTTAACACCAAAAACAGCAATCTAAGGAGAATTT
>JAFDJF010000698.1 GCA_019307645.1 Deltaproteobacteria bacterium | reverse complement strand
TATTGAACAGAATGTAGCAATAGTTCCCCGCCTCCTCGGCTGGTCCACTGATAAACAACGAAGGCGCAGTCACGAACTTCTGGAACTGGTGAGCCTGCCATGGGAAGATTATGCCAACCGGTTTCCGGACGAACTCTCCGGAGGTCAGCAGCAAAGGGCAGGGGTGGCCCGCGCCCTGGCAGTTGACCCGCCGTATCTGCTTATGGACGAGCCTTTCGGGGCTCTGGACGCCCTTACCCGAGAGATCCTTCAGCAGGAATTGATAAATCTGAAAAAAAGACTCAAAAAGACCATTGTGTTCGTAACACATGATATCTTTGAGGCACTCCTCTTAGGAGACCGTATTGCCGTCCTTCACCAGGGAAGGCTCCAGCAGCTCGGCACAAAGCAGGAAGTCCTGACCAAGCCTGCTACGAAATTCGTTCGAGATCTTTTTGCCAAACCGGCCCGGCAACTGGCCCAGCTTAAGGACGGTCTGTGATGGGGCCTGATTCCATGATACTGTATATTACCGACCGCCTGCCCGAGCTCTGGCTGCGTACCGGGGAACATCTCATGTTGACCGGTTGTTCCACCATGGCTGCGCTTTTTATAGGAATTCCTCTGGGTATATTAGCGTTTCAGAACAACTGGCTTCGAAGCCCGGTTATGGGTGTAATCGGCACACTTCAAACCATACCCAGTCTGGCCATGCTGGCCTTCCTGCTGGCCCTGTTGAACAAAATAGGCGCTGCGCCTGCCCTCATCGCCCTGACCCTCTATGCCCTGCTGCCTATTGTAAGAAATACCCTCACCGGTCTTGAGGGGGTGTCCCCCCAATTGATGGAAGCTGCCAGGGGCATTGGGATGACAGAGTATCAGCAGTTCAGAATAGTGCGTATACCACTGGCCACCCCAGTCATGATTGCAGGCATCAGGACTGCCGCAGTTGTCGGCGTAGGCATAGCCACCCTGTCCGCCTTTATCGGGGCCGGGGGGCTCGGTCAATTCATAAACCGGGGACTCGCATTGTCGGATACGAGGCTCATTCTCCTGGGTGCTGTTCCTTCTGCCATACTGGCTCTGGTTGTAGATTTTTCCGTTGGGGCCTTTGCATGGGGGCTGAGACCGGAAAGAAAAAGAGACCTGAAAGGTTCATTTAAAGCCCTTTTGAGGCCTATAGCGCTTATAATGCCTTTCATATTGATTCTGACAGGCATGGTCTCATATTTTACAAGACCGTTTGCTGGGTCCGGACCGGCAACCGCATCAGAAACCCGGGCGAGAGCAATCAGGATCGGATCCAAGAATTTCACCGAACAGGTAATCTTAGGTGAAATAATGGCGCAACTCATTGAAGCAAGGACAGATCATACTGTGGAACGTCGTTTCAACCTGGGAGGTACCATGATCTGTCACGGAGCGCTTGTTAACGGAGAGATCGATCTTTATGCTGAATACACGGGAACCGGTCTGACCGCCATACTCAAAGAGCCGGTGATATCAGAACCGGAAGATGCGTTTCAGGTTGTTGCAAACATCTATCATGAGCGATTCGGCATCAGGTGGCTCAGACCTTTCGGATTTAACAATACATACGCGATTACAGTTCGCGCAGACGATGCAAAAAGCAAAGGATGGAAGAGGATCTCCAACCTTAAAATGGAAGCTCCGAATCTTCGAGCCGGGTTTACCGCCGAGTTCGCAGAAAGACCGGATGGTTATCCGGGACTTCGCAAGGCATATGGCCTGAAGTTTGGAAAAACGTGCGATCTGGATCCTTCCCTTCTGTATCAGGCCGTATACAAAGGGGAAGTGGATGTGATCTGTGCTTTTGCCACAGACGGCCGTATTGCATCATACAACCTAAAGCCCCTTGAGGATGATCGAAATTTCTTCCCTCCTTACTATGCGGCACCCATCATAAGAGAAGAAACCGTGCAGAAGCATCCAGAAGTTGTTAATGTCTTATCTCTCATTGGAGGTCTTTTTGATGATGCCAATATGCAGCGGCTAAATTTTGAAGTTGATGGAAAAGGACAGAGCCCAACCGATGTAGCAAAAAGGTTTTTAAGAAGCAAAGGATTGATATAGAAGATCCTGGAGGGCATCACTTATTTGTGGAAAACGGAAACGAAACCCTGCCTCGGATAGTCTTTTTGGAAACACCCTTTGCCCTTTTAAAAGTACGGCGCCAAACTCACCTTTCACCAATTTGATTACAAAACCCGGAACAGACGGCATAAAAGTCGGTCTTCCCAGTGCTTTTCCAAGGGCTTTTGTAAATGCC
>JAFDJF010000697.1 GCA_019307645.1 Deltaproteobacteria bacterium | reverse complement strand
CATCGTGTATCGCTATTTATCTTCATGATATTCGAGATACTGATTATAAGACTGCTTTTCATGATCACGGTATGCGGTCAATCTCATTGTCAGATCCTTAAAATCCACTTCATGCCCGTCAAATTCAGGGCCATCAACACAGGCGAACCTGGTCTTCCCCCCCACGGCGACCCTGCACGCACCGCACATCCCCGTTCCGTCAACCATGATGGGGTTTAAGCTAACTAATGTCTTCACTCCGTAGGTTCTGGTCAATTCGCTTACAGCGTGCATCATAGGAACAGGCCCGATGGCAACCACCTGGTCAACCTCTCCCCTGTCCAGATATTCCTTAAGGGGTTCAGTAACCAGTCCGGGGCGTTTGTATGAGCCGTCATCTGTTGTAACGACTATTTCATCGGACACGGCAGCGATTTCATGCTCCAGGACAAGGAGGTCTTTGGATCTCGCGCCAACGATTGCAATAACCTTGTTTCCGGCCTCCTTCATCCCCTTAGCTATGGGGAATGCCACCGCAGTCCCTATGCCTCCACCTACCACTACTACCGTACCAAATTGTTCAATCTCAGTGGGCTTCCCGAGAGGCCCTGCAAAATCCAGGATTTTGTCACCTTTCTCTAATTGTGAAAGCATATGGGTTGTTTTCCCCACAACCTGGAAAACGATGGTTACGGTCCCCTCCCCCGGGTCGGAATCAACAATGGTAAGAGGAATGCGTTCTCCCCTTTCATCCACCCGAAGGATGACAAACTGGCCCGGCCTGCGCTTCTTTGCAATATCGGGTGCAATGACCTTGAGCCTGACAATCTGGGGTGTCAGGACCTCTTTTTCCGCTATTTCCGGCATTCAACTCTCCCTTTTACTCGCTCTAATCAATAGTCAAATCTGTGCTCATACTGTCCCCCAGCCCAATAAACCTCAATTGAGGGGCTCAAAACTAAATTTCTGTCCTCCCACAGAAGCCTCAAACATTAATCCACCCTTGGCTATAGTGAAGATAGCAACGCCGTTACTATAATCAGTATTGGCAGATGCGCCTGCGGTTGCGGCCACAGCAGATACCTGGGCTCCAAATTCGAAATTTCCGTATTTGAAGAGATCAAGGGCTCTCTTATTTTCGAAAAAAATGATTTCACTGTATGCCTGGCCGCCCAACTGTAAACCGACAGTGAATTGCATCAGACTTGACGTGCCGTCCAGGACTCCCTTGCTATAGACTTTTCCTTTCCCATACGCACCTCCGATGCCCAAACCTCCTTTGCCTACAGTTGGAAATACTGCAAAACCATAGGCCTTTTCAAAAAAGGCCTTCATGCTGGGATCGCTGTTTTTGAAATCAGCAATGGCCTGTGCTACTTCGTGATCCTGAATATTTTGATTCGCAGCAGTTTCTGATTTATCTGGATTCCACCCCGCATGGGCCGATGTAATTGATAACACCACTGAAGTGATAACAACAAGGGTTGCAATGATTACCTGTTTCATAATATCTCCTTTTGTATAAAAGTATCCGGGTCGTCCTTAAATAATCAAATTACCACCCCGAGAAGAGGTGGCTTGTTGGTCTTAGAAGGTGCGCTGATTTAAGTGCCTATTTATCCCGCTTGCAGAGGGGAAGTTAAGGAACTTTGTAACATTTTATAAGGGATTATTTTTACAAAACCTGCACGACAAATAAGACCAAGGAACTCAAATTTTATGCAACGTTAGGGTCTATTCTTACTATTCTAAGAATAGCCGCAACATACTACCAAGAACACTCGATGTCAAGTTATCTTCTTATTTAAGGACGTCCCCCCCGTGGCTCATTGCTTACCCCCCAGAATCCTTCCACCCATTCATAAACCGCAGGAATCACGAATAATGTGAGAAAGGTCGACGTTGCAAGGCCAAAAACAACAACTATGGCCAGTGGCCGCTGTACCTCAGACCCAATCCCCTGGGAAAGAAGGAGAGGGAGAAGACCCAGGATCGTCGTAGTTGCCGTCATCAGAACCGGCCGAAGCCGCAGCAGACTCCCTTCGATTATGGTCTCCCTTGGATTTCGGCCTTCGCTCGCCAATTGATTGAGGGTGCTGACGAGCACTACGCCGTTTTGCACTGCGATGCCGAATAGAGCAATAAATCCCACCGCCGCGGGTACGGAAAGGTATTCCCCCATGGCAAAGAGCCCAAAAATGCCGCCGGTCAGGGCCAATGGTACGTTGAGGATGATCACGCACGCGTGCCGAAGGGTCCCGAAAGACATCCAGAGAATTATAAACACTGCG
>JAFDJF010000696.1 GCA_019307645.1 Deltaproteobacteria bacterium | reverse complement strand
TGTGAATAACGATATTTTCCCTGGGTTTCAATATTACCCTCTCGATCCATAGGCCGCTCATGTCGATATCGTGGAAAGAGAGATCGTGGAACCTTTTGTCAAAAATAGGATCATCGTCATTGACAAGGACTTTTTCCATTCCTCCTGGTGAGGGGCCAACAGTGCACCCAAAAAGGAAAACAGTTAGAATCGTCAAGGCGATCATCCCAAAGGGATATTGAGTATGTCGTGTCTCCGCATGCATGTTTTTTTATATATAACCCTTTATGTGGCTTCACCGTAAAAAATACCATTTCCACCATAGATGGACCTTCAGGTCAAGCAGAAATCAAAACTCCTTGGAAAGAGGGCTGATTTATGGTAATAGCCAGGATCTATTTTATTGAGGATCCCGAAGGAGCATATATGGTCAACAGCGAAAACAAACATCACCTTATAATCGAAGACAAAGATATCATCCTGTTGGGCACGGCCCATGTGTCCGAGGAAAGCGCCGACCTTGTGGCAGAAGTGGTGAAAGAAGAGAAACCTGATACTGTATGCGTCGAGCTCTGTGAGTCAAGATACAAGGCAATGACCCAGAAGAATCAATGGCAGGATACGGACCTCATAAAGGTCATAAAAGAAAAGAAGGCCTTTCTGCTCCTTTCCAATCTTATGTTAGCAGCCTTTCAAAAAAAGATTGGGAAGAAATTAGGGATTAAGCCGGGCGAAGAGATGCGCAGGGCAATCAGCGCAGCAAAAACAGTGGACGCCAGGGTACATCTTGCGGACAGGGATATACGCACGACTCTCTCCAGGACATGGCGTTTGATGGGTCTTTGGACAAAGATCAAGCTCCTGACACAGTTGATTACCTCCATGGGTGAAGTGGATAACATCGAAAAGGCCGATATTGAGAAAATGAAGGAGAAGGACGTGCTTGAAACCCTCCTTGCGGAAATTGGGGATACACTCCCTGAATTGCGAAACGTCCTGATTGATGAAAGAGATCAATACCTGGCGGAAAAGATAAGGACCGCTCCCGGGAAAAAAATTGTTGCAGTGGTGGGGGCCGGACATGTACCTGGGATCCAGCGATATTGGAATAAGCCGGTAGACATGGAGGCGCTGGAAGTTCTCCCTCCAAAGGGAAAATTTGGCGGGTTTTTGAAATGGGGCATCCCGGCAGTGGTTGTCGGGTTGATTATCTTAGGATTTTATATGGCAGGCGCTGATGCCGGAAAAGATATGATCAAATGGTGGGTCCTGGCCAATGGGATCTTTGCAGGCCTCGGGGCGGCAGTAGCATTGGCTCATCCCCTGACCATTCTGTCAGCGATTGTGGCATCCCCGATAACGTCTTTAAACCCGATGATCGCCGCTGGCTGGGTGGCCGGGCTGGTAGAGGTTTTTTTGCGCAAACCAAAGGTGAAGGATTTTGAAAGTCTGCCTGAAGATATTACATCCATGAAAGGTTTCTGGAAGAATAAGATCACCCGGATATTATTGATCGTGGTGTTGACCAATCTGGGAAGTTCATTGGGGGCGTTTATTGCCATACCTTTGATGGCCAAGGCGTTTTGATTGATGATTGTCGATTGTTGATTGTTGATTGATATAGCCGCAAAAACGCACAAAATACGCAAAAAGTAAAATCTACATGCTGGGATATCAAATAGTTATGGACGTCAATAATAGGAATTTCGACTTTTTATGAGGCCATGAATGTTTATGGGATTCGCCCTTTTCAGATGTTTTTCAATCGACAATCATAAATCATCAATCATCAATCCCATAGTATTCCCGGTACCACGAAATGAACTTCCTGATACCCTCCCTCAAAGGAGTCCGGGGGTTGAATCCCAGGAGTTCTCTTGACCGCCGGATGTCGGCCACTGTCTCAGGCACGTCTCCCGGTTGCAGGGGCATCATATTTTTCTCTGCCTCCTGCCCCAATTCCTCTTCTATTATACGGATAAAATCCAGCAACGCCACTGAATCGGAGTTGCCCAAGTTGAAAATCTCATAGGGCGCAGGTCTTTCAATTGCCCTGATCGTACCATCAACGATGTCATCAATATAGGTGAAATCCCTTCTCATCTCCCCGTAGTTATATACATTTATCGGCCTCTTTTTCAGTATGGCATCTGCAAAGAGAAAAAGGGCCATGTCCGGACGGCCCCACGGCCCGTAAACAGTAAAATATCTCAAGCCCGTACAGGGAATCTCAAAAAGATGGCTGTAGGCATGGGCCATTAATTCATTGGCCTTTTTTGTGGCAGCGTAAAGGGAG
>JAFDJF010000695.1 GCA_019307645.1 Deltaproteobacteria bacterium | reverse complement strand
TTCAGCCCTTTGCTAACAGCCTTCAGCCTAAATAACCTGGGTAGTTACAACATAAATGAGTAAATGCTTCAATAACTATTTATATGAAAATCCGAGAGAGTCCTGGATTGTTTAAATATTCCAGCAGGTTGACATGGAAGGCGTTGCATTATTTTTGCGCGAGCCCTAAGGATATATTGATGGTGCGTTGCCATTTGGCAGGAGATTATTGTATAAGAACAGAAAAGACCCTGGAAATCCTGTCTAGTAAACAATGCTCTTATTAGCAATAATACCATGTCCACCTATGACAAAAAATATGATGTGATTGTAGTCGGGGCCGGCCATGCTGGATGCGAGGCAGCCCTGGCGACGGCCAGGATGGGGCACCCGACCCTGCTTCTTACCATCAACCTCGATCATATCGCTGCCATGAGCTGTAACCCGGCAATCGGCGGGCTGGCAAAAGGTCATCTGGTCAAGGAGATCGATGCACTTGGCGGAGAAATGGCAAAAACAGCCGACCGGACGGGAATTCAGTTCAGGCGCCTCAATACAAGGAAGGGCCTGGCTGTACAGGGCTCCAGGACTCAAAATGATCGTGATCTTCATCGTAAGCACATGAAGTCGGTTGTTGAATCCCAACCCAATCTGGATATCCGGCAGGCCATGGTGGACAGGCTGCTGATAAAAGGTGAAAAGGTTTTTGGGGTTGAAACGCAGATCCATGAGGAGTTTCTTTCCAGGGCGGTTATCCTGACCACCGGCACTTTCATGAGGGGCCTTATCCACATCGGCCTTGATCATTTCCCTGCCGGCCGTTTGGGAGACCCGCCGTCTGTCCGTCTTTCTGAGCAGCTGCAGGAAGTTGGTTTTGAAGTGGGAAGGTTCAAGACAGGCACAACCCCGCGACTGAACGGCCGGACTATTGATTATCAGGGGCTCACAACACAGCACGGAGATGAAAAACCAAAACCCTTTTCCTTTACAACCACCTCGATCCCCTTGCCCCAGGTCCCCTGCCACATCACCCATACCAATGGAAAAACCCATGAATTTATCAGGCAGGGCCTTGAGTATTCTCCTCTTTTCAGCGGGATTATCAAAGGGGTGGGCGCCAGGTATTGTCCCTCCATTGAGGACAAGATAGTTCGATTTGCCGAAAAAGAACGACACCAGATATTCCTTGAGCCTGAGGGTCTGGATACGGCTGAGGTCTACCCCAATGGAATGGCCACGAGCCTGCCCATCGATGTACAGATCAAAATGGTCCGGTCAGTCCCGGGGTTGGAAAGGGCCGAGATTGTAAGACCGGGGTATGCCATTGAATATGATTACATTGATCCGTTCCAACTAAGACCCACCCAGGAAACCAAACTGGTGGAAGGCCTTTTTCATGCGGGTCAGATAAACGGGACATCAGGGTATGAAGAGGCAGCCGCTCAGGGTTTGATGGCAGGGATCAATGCGGTCTTGAAAATCAGGGGGGAAGATCCCCTGATACTGGAGAGATCACAGGCCTATGCGGGAGTTCTGATCGATGACCTGGTCACAAAAGGCACGAAGGAACCGTACCGAATGTTTACCTCGAGGGCCGAGCATCGTTTGTTGCTGAGGGAAGATAATGCCGATTTCAGGCTCAGGGATATTGGCCATGGTCTGGGACTGGTGTCTGATGATGTGTATCAGCAGTTTTGCAGAAAGAGAGATGCGGCAGAAAAACTGCTTGTCCGGTTGAGAGAATTTAAATTGAGACCGGAGGCCGGGGTTTTGGACCGGTTGCAGGAGATCGGTTCGACACCAATCAAAAATACGACCACACTGGCACAACTTTTGAAGAGAAGTGAGATACTTTTTGGTCATCTGAAACTTTTTGATCCGGGCCTTTCAGAGACTGAGGAACTGGTTGCCGCTGAAATAGAGACCCGGATAAAGTATGAGGGCTACATTGATCGGCAGGAGCGCCAGGTGGAGAAACTGAAACGGATGGAAGATGTGAGGCTCCCGGAAGACATTGATTATCAAAGCATCCACGGGCTTTCTACTGAGGTAATAGAAAAACTGAGCAAAATAAGGCCGATATCCCTGGGGCAGACGTCCCGGATCGCCGGGGTGACCCCGGCATCACTTATGGCCATTCAGGTTCATTTGAAAAAAATACATTATGAAAACAGACAGTTATAATGTACTGTTAAGGGGCTTGATATCGAAGGTGACGAATTAGTTTTTGTGGTGGCTATGGATGAAAATGAAAATTCAGTTTTGTGTATCACAGTTTTTTGAAAAAGGGGGATTT
>JAFDJF010000694.1 GCA_019307645.1 Deltaproteobacteria bacterium | reverse complement strand
TCACCGGAAGATAAAATCCTGTATTCAGCTGCGGGTGCAGGTTTTATCAGTGAAAATGTTTACCTGTTTTGTGCGTCGGAAGGCCTGTCAACCGTTGTTCGCGCCTGGATAGACCGGCAGAAACTCTCACAGGTTATGAAACTGAAGCCGGACCAGAAAATTATTCTCGCACAGACCATTGGATATCCTGAGGAGTAGCGGACAACAAAACAGTAAATTATTTTTTCGAATCCAAGGCCTGGCCCCCCACCCATTATGTTTCCTGTGGGGCCCGCTAGCCCATGTGATTCGCGACAAATCGCCCAATTTCATCAATCGATTGGCGTGCTTCCGGAACAAACGCTGCGTATACTTGGAATACGTGCCACATTCCCGGCCATATCTTTAATTCAACACGGACATTGGACGCACGGGCGCGTTCAGCTAGACGAACAGCGTCGCTTAGAAGTACCTCATGGTCGCCAACGTGAATACAAAGCGGTGGCAAGCCTGACAGGTCAATATCGCAGGGATAAAACAGCGGTGTTTCCGGATCGTTGTTGCCGACATAGTGTGACGCTATGAATCTGCACATCTCCTCGGTGATCCAGGGATCGATGTGGGCACGCGTTTTATAAGATTCGCCATCGAAACGCACCCAATCAGTAGCCGGCGAAAGGAATAATGCTGCGGCCGGAAGCGGACGGCCTTCATCTCTTATCGCAATCAGGGTTTGAAGCGTCAGACCGCCTCCCGCAGAGTCTCCGCCGATCGCTAGATGTTTTTCCGAGTACCCATTATCGAGCAACCAACGGTATGCGGAAATTGCGTCTTGCATCGCAGCAGGAAAGGGATGTTCAGGTGCAAGACGATAATCTAAAACGAGAATGCCGGCTTTGGTGGACGCAGACACTCGAGCCGCAAGCTCTCTATGTGTGGCTGGAGAGCCCATCACGAAGCCGCCGCCATGGAGATAGAGGATAGCATTATTCGTTTGTGCACCAGGGGCGCAGACCCATTCGGCGGCAATGTCATTGACCAGGACCGGCCGGATTTCTGTACCCTTGGGGATCTTTTGCTTTTTGATGAATGATTCCGTTATACTTCGCAACTCCGGAATCGATTTGCCGGCGCGCTCAAATTTCGCAGCCACAACACGTTTCGTTATCATGCGGGCAAAGTGGCTTTGTAGGCTTGGCATAGTTGTTCCCCTTCATTTGTGCCGGTTGGCCGACCCTGTTCGGATGGCATCCACAACCAGCTTTCCTGTTAGGTTTAACTTTCCCACCCTGCCTTTTTTCTTGGCCATGATGATGTCGTAGAGCTCTTCCCGCGTTTGTGGCGGCCTTATTTCGGTTGGCTTTTTTGAAAGAGATATCGCTTCTTTCGGACAGGTGAGCACACAGACACCACATCCCAGGCAACGGTTCAGATCCACCACGGCGGGCTGTTCCTTTGCGGAAACGCGCACCGCGCCCACCTGGCAGCGCTTTTCACAAACACCGCATCCATCGCAGGCATCAATATCCACCATGGCATGGAAGTTTGAGGCCCAAAAATCCAAAGGTTTGGGAAGTTTCTTGTGAACGTCGAGCATCCCACAGCAGCACCCGCAGCATGAACAGATGAACTCGGCCTTTTCTGAGTTGGACGGCTGAAGAACCAACCCCTGTTTCTGATTCTGCTCAATGATCGACATTGCCTCTTCCCTGTCAATCTCTCTCCCCATACCACTCTGTACGACATTTTGCGCCATACTGCCCAAGGCGAGGCATGTTTCTTTTCGGTCCGTAACCCGGCAGGAACCGCCCTCTAGGGCCTTTTTTTTGCGGCAGATGCATTCAATGATGACAAAAGGCGCTTCAGCCTGTTGCAGCAACGAGGTCACTTCATCAAATGTACTGATATTATGCTGTGGCCTAATACTCTTGGACACGGGAATGGTCCGCATTTGTGGCAGTTCTGTACCCAAAAATTCGAGCCCGAACTTTTTATCATTTGTGTATTCATTGAAATCTTGAATGAACTCTGGGGTAAGTCGTCCAAGTTGCATTTCATACATACCCACAACGAGGGGTGCATTGCAATAATGTCTTTTGCCATCCTTCATTTTGGATTCAATGCCCCCCTTTGCCTGAATCCGATCAAGCAGTTCCGCCAGTTCTTCAGGTGATTCAAGCAGATGCCCAGCCCTTTCAAATATCGTTTCAAGCGGTTCATATTTGTAGTTCAAGCATGTGGCGAGCGCTGCCTCTTGGGGTGTAAAAATGTGCTTCAAAATTTTTATCTCAGCGCCTGACTT
>JAFDJF010000693.1 GCA_019307645.1 Deltaproteobacteria bacterium | reverse complement strand
ACCGGCAGCATTTCATGCTGATGAACCGGAATAATACTGTCAAAACCGTATCTCGCCGTAAAGACGTTAAGCAGATAGCCCAATGCCAGGCTGACAACCGCGATGGATACAAGGTAAACGAAAGCTGATTTTTTCCCGAGTGTTTTTACTACGGTAGAAATTGTGATAACATTTGTAGCGGGGCCGGTTAAAAGAAAAACAAGCGCCGCACCGGGAGAAATGCCTTTCATTATGAGTGCCGCTGCAATGGGTGTAGATGCAGACGCACATACATACATGGGGATGCCTACTGCAAGCATTAAAACCATTGACAGAAAATTAGTGCCCAGATGTTTTTCGACAAATCCGTCGGGGATCAGGGCGCTGATTATACCGGCAGCGATAATACCCACCAGCAACGCGTTGGCAATGGAACCAAGCAGTTCGTATTCAATGTAGCTGAAAATTGACTTAAGCCTGTCGCCGTAACTTTCCTGGGAGATATCATTCATTAGAGGTTTATTCGATTGTAACGTATTCTTTCCCTTGATGATATTGACCACAAGACCCGCGACCAATGCTGTTATAAGTGATGCCCCAATTCGGAAAAGGCCGAACACCCACCCCAGCAAAGAATACGTGATCATAAAACTGTCTGCACCTACCTGAGGAGTTGAAATCAAAAATGATATGGTTGCACCCCTTGATGCACCGCTGTTTCTGAGGGAAGCTGCGACCGGCACCACACCGCATGAACACAACGGGATAGGAATCCCGAACAACGTTGATTTCATCACGGAGCCAAAGGAATCGCTGCCCAGATGCCGGCGGACTATGGATTCGGGAAAGAGTACGTGGAGAACCCCGGCCACGAAAAAACCAAAAAGCAGATAGATAGACACTTCATTGAAAAAAAACAAAATTTCTTTTAATATAATAATGACAAAGCTCATATGATTTTCTTCTTTTATTTGCCGTAGTATTTGGCCAAAATCATCTCGAAATCTTTCCTCACAGAATGCTCTCGTCTAATGTCTATAACATATGCCAGGAGATTCTTTGTAAGAATATAACCTACAACGAAAAATGCTAAAGGGAAAATAATACAATCGAACAGGTAGCCCGCAATTATCTTTATTGTCCATATTGCAGAGTCTTCCGTGATTTCCTTTACATATTGCGCCATTTTAATGATAGCCTCTCTGCTGTTTTGAAGCTTTGCCCTGAGGTCCAGGTATGACCACAAAGAGTCATCACTTTGGCTGCCAGGAAAAAACCTTTCATCGAGCGCGCGTGGAGTAAGCTCTTCCTGAAGGCTTTCAAACCCCTGTTGGGCCTCTGTGACCAGGGGCTGCGTGATCTGCTTAGACAGGAACGCGGCACCGGCGATTGAAAGTGGCAGGATCATGTAGAAGGCGATGGTAAGGACAGACACGAACATCAGAGCCTCTCTAAGAATGCGATTCAGTCTTTCCTGCTTGGGAAAGAACCAGCGCAATAAAAACAGTGACAGCACCACAAGCAACAGCGCAAAGAGACACCAGTGATCAATCAGTTGCATGGTTTGCAGCATCAATTGAATCAAGAGAAGCACAGTGCCGCCGGCCAAGGCAGTCTTCCAGGCCACATCAACATAGTCATAGATAGACTGAGCAATATCCCCTACTTCGAGATTAAATCCAACACCTATTCCTGATCCTTCAATCACTGCGATCCCGCTCTTTATGGCAGACAAAACAAGAAAACCCTTCATGGACCTGTCAAATGAGTCATTGAGGTACGTGTTGTTGGAATCCGAAAGAATTGCGCCGCCACTTTTGTCGACCAACACATCCAGATGACCTGTCGCAGCAAGCACTGCGGCGGCAATCAAAATCAGGGCTGCAGTTGTTCTGGTTAATGGCCTGGCGGTAAGATTCATGGGTTCCCTTTCAAAGTTTTGTTTGTGATCATGATGTGCAGGGTATAAGGCAATCGTTTACATAGTACCGGATACCTTAAGCGTTCACAGGTTCAGCGCCTGCCCTGGCCTCCGGCTCCGCTTCCAGCCCGTAGGGCTTCCAGGCCTGAGGGGAGAGCCTACGCCTCGGAGAGCGCGACGGAATGCGAATATGAAACTGTTTTCACCGCTTATGATTACGTGGCTTTCTATCACCGCATCTTGCTATGTCAGGTCTGGGCCAGGGGTTCACGGCTCAAAGGTTCCCTCCGGGCCATAGGCCAGGTTTGGGATTCACCATGGCCTGGAACATTGAATCTCGGTAACAGTTTAGCGTTTTGAAAAGACGTAGCATAATCGGAATT
>JAFDJF010000692.1 GCA_019307645.1 Deltaproteobacteria bacterium | reverse complement strand
GTGGATATTGTGGTGACATCCACTGCTTCGCAGGAATTTGTGATTACATATGAACAGGTGAAAGGCTGTCTGAGAAAAAGACGGAACAAGCCTCTCTTTTTTATTGACATCGCTGTGCCGAGGGATGTTCAGCCAGATGTAAACGACTTGGATAACGTCTATGTTTATGATATTGATGACCTCAAAGGCATTATCCAGGTAAACATGGAACAGCGGGGACTGGAGGCTGTAAAGGCAGAGCGGATTGTGCTGGAAGAGGTTCTCCAATTCGAAAAATGGCTCAAAACCCTGGCAGTGGTGCCGACGATAGTCTCTCTGAGGGAAAAAGCGGAATCCATTGTGCAGGCTGAACTGAAAAAAAGCAGTTCTGCACTGGGGGAACTGACGCCAGGCCAGATGGAAAGGATTGAGGTCCTGACTCGATCTGTTGCCGAGAAGGTGCTGAGCGACCCGATTTCATTTTTAAAGAGGAAGGCGGACAGACCCACCCTGAACAGCTATCTCGATATGGCAAAAAAGTTGTTTGGTCTGGACAGGGAGTGAGGGTTCGCCATTTTAGCAAGGTGCGATAAACTTTTACACAAAATTCAATATCGTCGACCGCCTGAGTTTTGTAATCGATAGATGCAACATGGGGCTTCAAGGCGGAGAAAGGCAGTCTGTTTCTTGACGGAAAGGAATTAGGGATCTACCATGGACATGAACAGAATGATTAATTCTCTCAAAAAACATCCTGATTTCCCCAAAATGGGAATGATTGCAAGTCATCTGGGCGTTGTGCGGGGCACGTCTCTTAATGGGCAGGAAGTAACGGGCATCGAGATTACTTATGACCAGGAAAAACTATCAACAATAGCCAATGAAACCAAGCAGATTCCAGGTATTGTTGAGGTTTTGATTGAGACTTTTGAAGGGCGGCTGAACGTGGGTGACGATATCATGGCGGTTGTGGTTGGCGGAGATACGAGAGACCACGTGTTCCCGGCCCTTGTGGAAACTGTCAATCGTATTAAAGCAGAGGCCGCGAAGAAAAAGGAATTTTTTGAACCGTAAGTTGAAATAGCAAAATTGGAACACAAGTTTTTGCGAGGTTAATAGACATGGGTATGGTTGATGTCACAGAAAAGCCTGTTATTAGACGTCAGGCAGAGGCCGCAGGAAAGATATTTCTTTCTCAGGACACAGTGCAGAAGATTAATGACGGAATGATTAAGAAAGGAGATCCTTTTTTGGTGGCAGAGGTGGCTGCGATGAATGCTGCCAAACAGACCTATCTCCTGATTCCCCATTGTCATCAGATACCTCTGGATATGGTAACTGTAAGCTTTGATGTTTCAACGGAATCCATTGAGGCCAGATGTCTGGTGCGGACACATGCCCGGACCGGTGTTGAAATGGAAGCGCTCGTTGGTGTTTCCATGGCCCTGAACACAATCTGGGATATGGTTAAATATCTGGAGAAGGATGAAGGGGGGCAATATTCTTCAACAAGGATCACAGATATCATTGTGATAAAAAAGGAAAAAGGCGAATAATGATCATGTGGTGTGCAGCGCATGCTGCCAGGTTCTTAAAACAGCAGCAAAGGATGGAGCATATGAAAATTTTCAGGTTTGTTATTACGATAACGATTGGATTGTGTTTGATGGGACAAGCGGCTTGGGGGGCTGAAAACAGGTATGTGACTGATTCGTTTAAGGTTACTCTACGTACCGGGCCCAGCATTCAAAACAAAATTGTCATCATGCTGCGTTCAGCTCAGCCCCTGGAGGTCATGGAGACAAAAGACGATTGGAGTCATGTTCGAGTCCTGAATCGTGAAAATGATATAGAGGGCTGGGTGTTGAGTCGCTACCTGATTACGCGCCGACCGTGGGAACAGCAGGCAGGATCCCTTGGGCAGGAAAACACGCAACTCAAAGGAAAGCTTGCCCGCATCGAAAAGGAATGGCGGGAAACAGGCGGGCGTGAACGGGAGGCTGCCAAAGGACTGAAAGAAAAGAGCAGGAGCCTTGATGAATTACAGAATAAGTATGAGGCCCTGAAAAGGGGGTCTGCCAATTACCTGAAATTTAAAACAGAATTTGACGCTACGAAAAAAACACTTATCACCAGTCAGAAAAAGGTTGAGAATCTGACCAGAGAAAATGACATCTTGCATAAGTGGTTTGGTATGGGTGGTCTGGTCCTGCTTTGCGGCCTGTTGATCGGCCTCATAATGGGGAGACACCAGAAAAAGCAGAAGTCCGCAATATTATTTGATTAAGGGTTCCGGTGAAACGATGTTCCTGAAGGACGTATTAAATTATTTGAAAGAAAAACTGAACACGTTTCCAAGATACCCTTTGTGTCAGTTGCCCACACCTTGCCACCGCTTAAATTTCCTTTCAGATACCTACGGCTGCGAAATCTACTGCAAACGGGATGACTTGACAGGTTTTGCGCTTGGCGGAAACAAGACCCGTAAACTGGAACTCCTGATCCGGGAGGCTGTGGCGCACGGCTGTGATACCCTGGTGACCAGCGGTGGGATACAGTCAAATTTTTGCCGTATTGCTGCTGCAGCCGGTGT
>JAFDJF010000691.1 GCA_019307645.1 Deltaproteobacteria bacterium | reverse complement strand
TTCGATCTGAAATGGAAACGCCACAGGAATAGCTGGACTATTTCGAGGACGTTTCTATGGAAGATCGGGCATAGATGACCAGAAGATGAGATGCTAAATGTGGATTTTATTTTTCCCGGGGTCCTTAACCATCTTGCAATGGTTACGCAAGACATGGACATGACCATCCGATTCTGACGGGACCTGCTCGGTATGGGGCTCGTGGCAGGACTGGGGAGGTCGGGACACTGGCCTGAACCGTCCAAACCTACACCTCAAAGTGGTCGGAAAATATATCATGGAGAGGGGATGACCCTGGTTGAACATGAGCAATAATCATCGACCCGACAGGCTGATTATTTTCAGTCGCTATCCAATCCCCGGACGGACAAAGACACGTCTGATCCCTGAGCTCGGCAAGGCTGGAGCGGCAGACCTTCAACGGAGGTTCACAGAAACTACCTTTAGGACTGCTCAGAAAATTGCCTTATGCCACAGCATGCATGTTGAGGTGCGTTTCGATGGAGGAAGTCAGAGAAAAATGCGTCAATGGCTTGGACCTGACGCTATTTTTTCGATCCAGCCTCAGGGCAACCTTGGAGACAAAATGCTCTTGGCCTTTGAAGAAGCATTTCAACAAGGATGCGCTCGTGTTGTCCTGATCGGTTCTGATATACCAGAGCTGACCAGAGATCATTTGGAAAAGACCTTCGATGCATTGAATGCCCATGATCTTGTATTGGGCCCCAGCAATGACGGAGGATATTGGCTCGTTGGCATGAAATCTTCAATAGATATTTTTCAGGGGGTTGACTGGGGCACAAACGCTGTACTCGATCAAACAATAAAAACTGCAAAAGGGATGGGGTTGAAGACCTTTCTTTTAGACCTGTTGACCGATATTGATACATTTGATGATCTGAAAAAATGGAACATCCTGGAAGCTGATCCAAAACCCTATATTTCTGTTATTATTCCTGCCCTGAATGAAGAGGCAAATATTGAAAAGGCGATTTTCAGTGCCCGTAACGAAGACGCTGAAGTAATCGTTGTTGATGGCGGCAGTTCGGATAAGACTGTTGAAAAGGCGATTTCAGCCGGGGTGCGGGTTGAATCAAGTGATTCCGGCCGCGCTGTACAGCAGAATTTAGGCGCAGCATCCGCCCGTGGAAAGGCGCTTTTGTTCCTCCACGCGGATACAACCCTGCCAAAAGACTACGTTGATCATGTTTTTGAAGCATTAATGGATCCCAAAACGGTTGCAGGTGCTTTCAGATTCAAGACAGACTGGGACAGACCGATTATGAAGGTGGCTGAATTTTTGACAAATTTCCGTTCAAAGCACCTGAAACTACCCTATGGTGATCAAGGGTTGTTTGTCCGAAAGTCTGTATTTGAAGAGAATGGCGGTTTTCCGCCTGTCACCGTTGCAGAGGATCTTTTTCTTGTCAGGCAAATCGCTAAGAAAGGACATAACAGAATTGTTCCTGCTGAAGCAGTTACCTCAGCACGCAGGTGGCAAAAAATGGGAGTGTTTCGTACCACGCTGATCAATCAGCTTATTGCAGTCGGATGCTTTGCAGGTATTTCCCCCGGTTTACTGGCCGTCCTGTATCGAGGACCCAATAAAAAGTGAAGGAAAAAGGCTAGCGGCCGCCCTTGACTTTTTGGACATACTGCGGGCACTTATCCCGAAAGATTAAATCAATTCGATAGTTTTGAAATTGGCTCATAAGATAAATATTATCTTAAAGCCTAAATTCAATTTTTATCCAAAAACTTGCTAACTTGCCCTGATTCCATGACAAAATGGCCATATAAAGATAGATTAGGTGCAAAAAACGAAGGCTACCCCTCTTAGTAGCGGAATATCTCCTATTGCGATATCAGAAGCGGGCTCCATTTCTCCATAAGGAGGGGTGGAGCTTTTTTTGTTTAAATTGACCTTATCTGTCAAAATGGTATGGTAAAAGCGAAAGGGTGAAGAGCTGAAATATTTTTTGAGCAATTTCGGTAGAATGGCTATGTGCTGAACTATTTCCGGAACAATCCTGAAAGGATATAGACAAGTCCATTGTTGAAGCTTAGAGTTGTATGGTTTCATGCCGTTTAAGATAGGCAACAATCGGCACATAAAAGCAATAAATATCGTTGATGATCGAGGTATCAAATCACTGAAAAAAATGGAGGCGAAAAACTGTCTGGTAAATGGAAAGAGGTGATAAAACTAACCTTTAAAGGGGAACGGTTTCGCGATCATGCCCTGGATTTGCAAGCCCTAAGCTAATTGAGCCAATTTCAGAAGATGG
>JAFDJF010000690.1 GCA_019307645.1 Deltaproteobacteria bacterium | reverse complement strand
AAGGGCAAACAGACCTTCAATGATAACAGTCTCTCCGGGGACAATCCTCTCCGATTGAGGTGAACGCGTATGCGTAGCAAAGTCGTAGAGCGGTTTTTCTATGGCGCTCCCACTGGCGACTGCCAGAAGTTGCTGTCTAAGGAGGTCATGATCCAACGCCTCAGGCACGTCAAAATTCTGGGCTTCACGTTCCGCAGGATCGAGGGGAGAGAGATCATGATAATAAGAATCTAAGGTCAGGATCACCGAATTCATCTCACCAAATTTCTTGATCAGACGTCTTGCTATCTCAGACTTTCCCGAGCATGAAGGTCCGGCTACTCCAATTATATGAGGCTCTTTTGGCATCAGGAACCCTCCTCTGCCGCTTCCCGCAGTACCTTGAGTGTAAGGGCGGCAGTCGCGGACCATGTATATTGCCTGGCTCTCTTCAAGCCCCTCTCCCGGCAGTCATTAAGCAGGTTGGGGTCTGTCAGGAGACGCCTCATTGCGTCAGCTATGGATTCGTCATCATAGGGATCAAAAAGGATACCCGCGTCTCCTGCGACCTCAGGCATGGAGGAGATGTTAGAGCAAGCGACAGGAATGCCCGATGCCATGGCTTCCAATATGGGCATGCCAAAGCCCTCGTAGAGTGAAGGGAACACGAAAATATCCGCACCGCAATAAAGGAGCGGAATGTCTTCCGTGGGTGCAAAGCCTGTAAACACGATGTCGTCGGAATAAGCCGATTCATCTGCAATGCGATGGACCTCCTCAGCGCGATCCCAGTCGCTTCCTGCAAGGACCAGTGAATGGGGGATATGCTCGGTTGCCTTCAAGGCTGAAAAGGCCCGGATTAGCCCTGCATGATTCTTGCCAGGATGCTCGATTCTGGAGATGTAGAGCACGTATGGCGGGCGGATTCCATACTTGGGGCAAATTTGTGTAATAGTGTCTTTTTTGTCTCTCGGGAAGTAGCGTTGATAATCTGCTGCATTGGGGGTGACAGTAACTTGCTCCTCAGGGACTCCGGCATATTCGACGATATCTCTCTTGCTGCTTTCGCTTACTGTAAGCACACGGGTAAGCCTGCGGATCAGAAATGGAAGCACGCGCTTGATATAAAACATCCTTGCCGGATCATACTTCCCTTCAACGTGGATGCTGGAAAAGTCGTGGACAGTACCTACCGACGGGCATGGTAGGGAAATGGGTAATCGCCTGTTTCCTGCAGGGAGGAAAAGCACATCATACTTCTGTTTGCGGCACAGTTTAGGGAGTGATATCTGGTGCCATGTTATGTTTTTCACAGGGCTGCGCAGGGAATCACCAAAACAGATGGTCGACATGCTGTCCGGGTCTGGAAGAAATAATTCCTTCTCGTCTTCATAAACAATTACCTCGAAATCCGGTCTGTCCTCAAGTGCAGCAAACTCCCTGAGGATGTTGATAATGTACTGGCTTATGCCGGACTTCCCCCCGTCACCGCCAAAGGTAGTAATCCCGATTTTCATGGCTTAATCTCTTTCCTGGAAGTTGTTCAATGTGTTACGATTGCCCCTCCAATTTCGAAATGTAACCCTCTGCGATCTCTGCGGCTTTGCGGTGAACAAACAGCTTTTGTTGACTTTATTTCCAAAACATCACCAGGTCTTTCAAGTGCATATCAGACATAATGTTAATGCCAAAGACGCATTTCATGAGGTACAACAGCAGTACCAGGGCTAAAATGAGCGGTGCCACTCCGAGAATGAAGAGCGTCAACCCCCCTGAAAGGGATGTCAGCCACCGCCGCTTCTTTTCAAGTCTTTTGGTATACAAGCGCTTGTCGCGGCCTGAAATGAAGACGAAATAGTAGCGTATGAAAAAAAGCGGGACAATGCCTCGGATATCTATGGGATTCTTTTTTAAGGGCCGGCTCCCTGCGATTGCCTTCTTAATGGCTGAAAGCTGGGCAGGGGTCAGTGAGGCACGCACCTTAGGATCTATTCGCTCCAGAACATGATAGGTAAATGGATCTATGGGCTGATGATTCTTCATTGATCACCCTTCAAGCAATCTTCAAGTCTGTCAAGATACCCTTCGAAGGAATAGTGGTCTCGAACGCGTCTAAGACCGTTTTTCCCCAATCTTGCAGCTAATCGATTTTTACCGAGTATCTTTTGGAGGGCCTTGTCAAAGGCGCCCACATCCTGCTCCGGAACAAGGATCCCTGTCTCCATATGATCGAGCCAGTCAGGGATCCCCCCCACATCAAACGCAACCACGGGCCGGCCATGATGCATAGCCTCGAGCCCGATCATGCCGAAGGGTTC
>JAFDJF010000689.1 GCA_019307645.1 Deltaproteobacteria bacterium | reverse complement strand
GCTGGAGAAGATTGAGGGTTTAGTCGATCAATGGCAGCAAAAAGCAGCCAGGCCCGAGATTGCAATTGGGAAGAGAATCGCTACAAATTTAATTGATGCCGAGTATCTCCAGACGCTTTTAGCAAATGGTGTGGGTAAGGTTATTATGGACAATATCCGCTCACTCTGTGACGAGATGATAGCCAATTTCAGAAGGACGGGAAATGAAGATGGTGTGGTTCTATCTATCTCAATAGCTAAAGATATGGTCGATATGGAGGCCGGTCAGAGGGGTTTCATCATAACGGGTAAGGAGGAGTTCCTTGAGCCGTATTTGGCAGGCCAAAAACGATTGAAAGAGCATATAAGTAAGCTGCGCAGTTTGTTGTCCGACGATGAGAGAAGCTTGACCGCCCTGGCCAAAGTAAAATCACTGGCCAGTGATTGGTTTGAGAAAGCAGCCGGTCCGGAGATCAATGCCAGGCAAGAGATGAATAGACATCCTGAGACTCTCAAGGACGCGGCTGTCCTCCTTGAGGCAGGCACAGGTAAGAATATACTTGATCAGATAAGGGAAGAATTCAAAAAGTTCATAAAAATAGAAGAAGGCCTTACGAAAAGCCGCTATGTGGATGCCTCCGGTAATGCCGGTCACACCAGGAATATAATTATAATCTTCCTGATCGCCTCAATAATCTTTGGCGGAGTCGTAGCCTTGCTCATTAGCCGAGGCATAATCAATTCCATTCGGGAGTTGTCTGATGCAGTGGGTATGGTTGCAAAAGGTGACCTGACCCATGAAGTAAAGGTTATGACCAAAGACGAAATAGGTCAACTGGCCGTTGATTTTAATCAAATGGTAAAAGATCTCAGGCGGTTGGACAAGAACGAGAAACATCTCAACGCCGTGCTGCGCGCCATCCGAAATGTTGACAAGCTCATAACCAAAGAGAAGGATCGTGACAGGCTTCTTCAAGGTGCCTGTGACGCACTGATTGAGACTCGTGGATTCTATAGTGCCTGGGTCATTATACTGGATGAATCCAAAAACATAGTAACGACTGCAGAAGCCGGTTTCGGCAAGAGCTTTCAGGCAATCACAGAGCGATTAAAGCCTGGTGAATTGCCAAGATGTGGAAATACGACACTGGGGCAATCCGGTGTTTTAATAACGGAAAACCAGGCCCCGTATTGTGCCGACTGTCCGTTTGGTTCAATAACGTCTATTGAAAACAGTGTTATGACAATCAGGCTGGCATATGAAGAAAAAATCTATGGCTTGTTCTGTGCCTCAGTTCCCAAAGAATTTGTAATGGACGGGGAAGAAAAGTTTTTGTTTAAAGAGGTCGCAGATGACATTGCCTTTGCCTTGTATTCAATAGATATGAATGAGAGACGCAGGCACGCGGAAACAAAACTCGCCAGTGCTCACTCCCAGTTGAAAAACGTAATGGATGCCTCCAGGCAGGTCTCAATCATTGCAACGGATCCAAAAGGACTGATCAAGGTGTTTAATACGGGGGCCGAAAAAATGCTCGGTTATTCGGCTGAGGAGGTGACTGAGAAACAAACGCCTGCAATCTTTCATGTAGAATCCGAGATCAGCGCCCACAGCAGAAAACTGACTGAAGAACTGGGTCGCCCGATTGAAGGCTTTGAAGTTTTTGTTGCCAGGGCCAGAAAAGGCGATTATGAGGAAAGGGAATGGACCTATATCAAAAAAGATGGGACCCGACTTACCGTAAATTTATCCGTTACTGCTGTATATGATGCGGCAAATCAAGTTAGTGGCTTTTTAGGCATTGCAATGGATGTTACTGAACGAAACCAGGCCAGAATTCAACTTCAGAAGGCTCTGGACGGGGCAGAGAGTGCCCGCAGCCGCATTAACAATATTTTACAATCGATTACTGATGGGCTCATTGTTACAGACCCGGAGGACAGAATCATTTTGCTTAATCCGGCGGCCGAAAATATGCTGGGAATTCCCCTGAAAACGTCAACCGGCCTGTCTTTAATTGATCTGGTCAAAGATAAAAACCTGCAAAAAAGACTTAAAGAAGCATTTAAAACCAGAACCGGCGGGTTCAGCTTTGACTTTGAATCAACCGGTGAGATGTCACCCATGAACGTGAGGTGGATCGGATGAAAACCGAGTTTATCTCCACGGCAGCCCATGAACTCAGGACACCGCTGACATCCATCCAGGGATTCTCAGAGATTCTTTTGATGCGGGAGGATCTCAAGCCCGAGGAGAAAAAGAAGTTTTTAACCTATATCAATCAACAGTCTGTGGGTTTGGCCGCCATCATAAATGATCTTCTGGACATATCCCGCATCGAGTCAGGCCGTGGCTTTGCCTTGAACAAACGGCCCTGCAACGCCGGTGAGGCCATCCAACAGATAGTCCCCTATTTTCAAGAACATTACACGAACCACCAGTTTGAGATGATTCTGCCGGAAGAATCTTTGGAGTTGTTTTGTGATAAAGAAAAAATGGG
>JAFDJF010000688.1 GCA_019307645.1 Deltaproteobacteria bacterium | reverse complement strand
GTACACGACTAAATACGCATAAATCAAATTATGATGGCTTCGTAAAAAGTCGAGGTTCTCTTGAAAACGTCATTCCGGCCCCGCACCAAGTGCGGGATAAACTCCAGCCGGTCGAAGATTCCGATTTATCGGAGAATCCAGTAAATTCAATTACTTCTGGATGCCGGATCAAAGCCTGCCCTGGACTTGATCCGGGGTCCGGCATGACGGTTTTGGGACTTTTTACGAGTAAATCAACTTATGAATATAATAATGATAAAAGACCAGAAGGGTCAACTATAAAATTGTGAAACAATTTTATCCTTTGTTTTCATGGTAGCAGAGACAGCCAGTGGTCGGCACTGATTACCATTATCTTATTGTCATTGTTTGAAACAAATCTGCAAACATCGTCTTTATTGACAAGCTGAACAGCAGGAATATTGAGTGTCTGCTGGAACTTTCTTAGCCCCTTTCCCGGATTTTCTTCAGACAGTTTGGCTTCAATTAGCAGAAATGGATTTTGGTTATTGGCAATAAGGAAATCCACCTCTTCCTTGTTCCTGTTCCTTATGTAATGTAGAGAAAAATGCCCTAAGCCAAAAGCGTTCCAGTTTGACACACCCCGCACCAGTTCAAGGGCAACCATGTTTTCAAATCGCGCTGCCGGAGATTCGATGCCGGCATAATCAAAAAGATAAAGCTTCTTTTCCTTCGTTATTGGCCGTGCAATCCTTTGACTCCAGGGAGAGATTCTGAAAACCAAAAAAAAGGTTTCAAAAATTTCTATCCAGCTTTTTATACTATCGAATGAAACATGCATATCCCTGGCAAGATTTGCCATTGACAGAGGACTGCCTATTCTTGAAGGAAGCAGGGAGAAAAGTACCTCAACCTTTTGAATATTCCGAATCGATGCCAGATCAAGAATGTCTTCTCGTAAAAGTTGTTTCTTGTAAGTGTTGGACCAGATCCTGTAAAATTGCTCATCTCCGGAAAGGTATGGATCAGGAAATCCGCTTAGCCGACTCAAATTATCCCAGATAGCTTTTGTCTCACTTGAAAGAACACGTACTTCAATTGGATTTGCCAAGAATTGATCAAAGGAGAGATTGTTGCCCGCCAGTTCAGCCAAAGTGAAAGGCCACAGATAAAAAAGGAAGTATCTTCCTGCTAATGAATCCCCTCCTTTTTGATACAGATCGAGCCTACCGCTGCCTGACACAATAAATTTGTAATTTCCCTTATCCCGGTCATATACGCTCTTCAGATAATTTTTCCAGTCAGAATATTTATGCAGTTCATCAAATATGATGAGAGGGATAGAATTATCCCTCCGATGGACCTCTTCATAAAAAAAGGGAGTTTCAATCAATTTCCGCTTTTCATCAACAATATCCCAGTTGTAATATAGCGAATTACTGAAACCCTTGGCCAACAACTGAGTAAACGTTGTCTTTCCCGCCTGCCTTGGCCCGGCAATGAAGGTCATCTGCTTATGGCCAGATAGGGTTTTCCAAATTTTTTCGTATAACAACCTCTGCATGCATGACAAAATAAAGGTAAAACCGAATATTGTCAAGACAATTTTCGACTAAAGCTCAATATTGTCACATTATTGAAGAATACCTGGACCGGTTCAAGGTTCCATTCTCATCCATGGACTACTATTTGGGATGCGTATTTGCGGGAAAAACGTCGGCTTCGTCAGGCCTAATCCAAAATTTGAAGCCAAATTGGCAATTATTTTGGGAAATAAGCATTTTTGACGAGGACTTCGGGTATTCAATGCCGTCTTTGTCCTTAACCCTGTCGAAGATCCCGCTGGGCGGGGAACCTGTGAACGGTCACCAGACACCTTTACCCACAATAAGCGCAGACTCCAACTCGCGGAGAATTAACTACAGGAAGCAACATATCTTCACCACATTCATGATCCTCTGAACAATCATCACAAAGCCATCCTGCTCCGTCATAGATGCATTGAGAACACACTTGTGAAGCCATTTTCCCACATTCTTCACATTTTATTTCAGGGGCATCGTTCCTGGCAACTATTGTAATTGGCGTACCTTTTATGTTTGCCTTGAATTCTGATACAACCTTCGCCCCTAACACAGTTGTAGATCCGAAATCATATTCATGGTGAAATACACTTCCGGGTTTCAGGATATCACCCAATTTCTGACTCATCCCTCTTTCGTCATACTCCTCCATTGGTGATCTTGAATACCGCATACCGTTAATTTCAAATGCGCTTAAATGCCCACAACACTCTAACCAGATATCACGCAAAAACTGGTCTAATGTTTGAAGTTTTG
>JAFDJF010000129.1 GCA_019307645.1 Deltaproteobacteria bacterium | reverse complement strand
GTTGTAAAACATATATCCGGTCGCATACGAAAAACGGTTTTTGACATACTTTTCTACGCAAAGGAAAGGGAATTAAAAAAAGAAACGGTAAATGTCCTGGACTTTGCCAACGAAGTAGCCGATGTCATCGAGCCAAAGATTAAAGATCGTAGTATGGTGTTTAATCGTGATTTTGATGAAGCGCCGGAAGAATTTGAAGTGGATGCCGATTTTCTCCGTTCGGCCCTGATAAACATCCTCGATAATGCAGTCGATGCATGCCTGGAAGATGAGGACAAAGATATGCATCGAATAACATTTGGCATAAACCAGGACAAAAATAATACGGTTATCAATATAAGCGATGACGGGATCGGCATGGATGATGATACAATTGAAAACCTTTTCAAACTTTTCTTTTCATCAAAAGGCGGCAAAGGGACAGGTTTTGGTCTTTTTATCTCAGACAACATCATCAAGCAGCATGGCGGGACGATAAACGTAAATTCAGTGAAGCGGAAGGGTTCCGTCTTCACCATAAAAATTCCTAACATATGTCAGAAATCAGAGGATTAGATCGATGCAAATATAGTATCTCTGGTCAGGCATGTTGTATGAACTAAGGGCTCGCGCAAAAATAACTTCACATTTTTGCGCGAACCCTAAGAGCAGAGGAGGTCGGACATGGCAAAAAAAATTCTAGTCATAGATGATGACCCGATTGTTGTTAAGTATCTTAAAGCACTTTTTGACGATAATGGTTACGAGACGGCTGCTGCCTATGATGGAACAGAGGCGGAGGATATCGTTAAACAATTTAAACCGGATCTAATAACACTTGATCTGGAAATGCCAAAGGAATGGGGTCCGAGATTCTATCGCAAAATGACAAAAAACGAAGATCTCAAAGACATCCCTGTGATTGTCATCAGCGGACTTTCAAATCCCAAGCACGCAATAAAGAAAGCGGTTGCGGTGATTAGAAAACCGTTTGATGAAGCAAAGCTGCTGAACATCGTCAAAGACACTATTGGCTGACAAGCCATTAAAATAGCTTTAGGGTTCGCGGCTTGCCCGCCTTCGGCGCTTCTTTCTCTGCCCTTTTCGGGCTCTGTGTGGGCAAAAAAAATCCCGTCCATTTCTGGACGGGATTTTTTATTGGAACAATGTTTTATTACGATTAACTACAGACCGACTTCTGCCAGGTCAGGCCCAAGATATTCACGCTCGTTTTCACCCAGACACCCAAGAGAAAGACAGATAAGCGTCCATAGATGGACGGTTTGATAATCTGCCTCGTAGTGTTCTGCAAGATCGTGTATTTGTGCATGACAGTTATGGCAGGCGGCAATACAGTAATCAGCCCCAGTAGCAATGATCTGATCAAATTTCATCTTGCCATATTGACGGCGGGCTTCATTGTAACCTGATTGCAGGAAACCACCACCGCCACCGCAACAATAGTTGTTAGATTTATTTGGATACATATCAATGAAATTTTCTTCACCGACAACGGATTTTACCACAAATCTTAGGTCATCAGCAACGGCATCACCAAAGCTCTTGCGAACAATCTGGCATGGATCTTGAACTGTAAATTTAACCTTCAGATCCTTATTCCAGTCTGAGTTAACCTTTAGTTTGCCCTCGCGGATCCATTTGGCATAATACTGATAGATGCTCGCAATTTCCAAATTATGTTCTATACCGAATTTCTGCACTCCAGACCGGACTGCAAAAGTTACGTGGCCTCATTCAGTGTTGAGGTAAACCTTACAGCCAAGCTCTTGTGCTTGGTTAACGCTTGTTCGAATGATATGTTCCCATCCATCATTGTCAGCAAGAAACAAACAGTAATTTTCGCCTCCCCATCCCTTGCTACCGTAAGTCCAGTCTACTCCGGCCAAATGCAGAATCTTCCATAGTGGGACGAGTTCGTCCGGTTCAGTAACAGGTTCTCTAGAATTCTGATTGAGAAAAAATTCTGCACCCTGTTTGTCAATAGGGGCATCCAGATCTTCCCAGCCTTCTTGATCTTCTCTTACCTCTTCTAACAAATCTTCTACAACAAACTGGAAATCTTCTGGAGATGCGCCCATTGCGCTACAACTGTCATTTCTGAGTGCCATGTCACACGAACCAAGAATACCTTTAGGTCTTTCCTCACGCGGCCATGTCTGGCGCGCCAGGTATATCATTTGGGGGATATTCACATTCATGGGGCATGCATAGACGCAACGCTGGCACATAGTGCACATCCATACCCAAGGTGTCTTTGTAGCCTCATCGTCCATTCCCAGTGCCACCATCCTGACAAACTTTCTAGGGTCCATACCTTCAAAACCGGTGGCCGGACATCCGGCTGCACAGGTCCCACAAGTGAGGCAGATGTTCAGGTTGCCGGAATCGGGTAGTAATTCCTTGACCTTTGCCCTGAATTCACCCTTTTGCTCACTTACATTTATTGTCTGATCTGCCATAGGCAATCCTCCCTGATTTTTCTAACATCCAGATCTCGCTATAGAAAACCTGATGTAGGATTATTACTTTGTTTGGGTCAAGTGGTCAGAGATCTTCTAACTTTTTTTTTTTTTTTTGTCAATAGCGTAAATAAAAAAACGAGCGCTTGAGTGTTGGAAAATAATACACATTTGGCTGCAGTATGGACAAAAAGCCCGTGCATCAGGGTTAGCGGCATGTTTAGACCGTATCAGGCAGTGGCATGCAGAAATAGCGTCACGAGCCCGAGATAGATGAAAAGGCTCAGAATATCGTTTGAGGTGGTCACGAAAGGGCCTGTGCCGAGGGCAGGATCGATGTTGAGCCGTTTCAAGGCCATGGGTACAGCAGCCCCAATAAAGCCTGAAATGACAACAATCAGAATCAGCGCCACCCCCACGATAAACCCAAGTCCGGCATCGGAAAGCCAGATCCCCACAATCGTTCCGAGAATGGCTCCGCATATAAGTCCGTTAATGAGGGCGACTCTCATCTCTCGCAAAAGTCGTTTCCCGGCATTCACAAGACTGACATCCCCGGTGGCCAACCCCCTCACCACAACGGTTGCGGCCTGAATCCCCGTATTCCCTCCCATGGCCATAATCACCGGGAAGAAAAAAGACAGGGCAAGGATCCTCTCCAGGGAAGATTCGAATTGATTGATCACGATGGCGGCAAGGATGCCTCCAAAAACGCCCATGATCAGCCAGGGCAACCGGGCCTTTGAGATCTTGAGAGTGGACTCTTCAGCGATTTCCTCGTCAATAACACCGGCCATCAATGAGATGTCCTCATCAACCTCTTCCTCGATTACATCAATGATATCATCATGAGTGATGCGTCCGATAAGCCGGTGATGTTCGTCCACGACAGGGATGTTTACAAGATCGTATTTTTTGACCAGGAACACAACCTCTTCCTGATCCGCCTGGACATCCACCGAAATTACTTCCGGGTTCATTATCTCGCTGACCTTTCGAGAAGGGGGCTCAAGCAGTATATCCTTCAGAGAGATCACCCCTGCCAGCCTTTCAAAGTCATCTACGACCCAGAGGTAATAAAGGCTTTCTACATCTTCCTTTTTCTCTCTGATTGTTTCGATTGCATCCTCAAGCGTAACATCTGCCTTGACGGCAACAAACTCCAATCCCATAATACCGCCGGCCGTATCCTCCGGATAAGGAAGCAGCTTTTCCAGTTCCTCGGAGACATCGTCATCAACTGTCTTGATGACCTCTCTGGCACGCTCCGCCGGCAGATCACCCACTACGTCGGCCGCATCATCGGAGTCAAGCTCCTGGACGATTTCTGAGATTTCCCTGTTGTCGAGCTCTTTTAAAATACCCTCCTGGACCGGCGGCTCTATTTCCACAAGGACCTCTCCGGCGCCATCAGGCTCCAGCAATTTGAAGATGAAGAGACGCTCATTGGGCTTCAGATGCTCGATTAAGTCCGCCACATCTGCGGCTCTGATCTCGTCTATGATTTTTTTCAGGGCCTGCTCGTTTTCGTGCTCAATATAACCCTTGACTTCTTCAACCAATTTCCCATCAATGGCTTTGGTCATGAATGCTGACACGTGCAATCTCCTTTCGGAAGCGGAAACATGTTATTCAAAACTCAATCAAAACAAACGGCCCGGCTGATAGCCCGACGGCCAATGGCATTAACTTAAAAGAATGCCCAATGAATTTCACCGGGTATTAATTTTGCGCGCCAGGTAAAACCGAATAACGAATATCGAGCACATGAATTCCGAATGACGAAGGAAGGATTTTTTGTCAATTATATAAAATAAATATACCGAAGCGATTCCATACTTCGGCACTTGTCATTCGTGATTCGATATTCGACGGTTCAATTCTTCTGCACATGGAAGCAACGTCTGATGCTGCACTTTAATAAAAATCGTTAAGTTAATGATATTGACCCGGCGGCAAATTATGTCATTCCGGGCGTAGCGCAGCGGAGAGCCGGAATCCAGTAACGCATAGAAAAAACCGGATTCCCGCTCCCCGATCAGAGTCGAGTCCTAGGGCTCGTCCAACAACTTCTTTATCATTCTGCACCGCGCTTCAATGTCATTGGCCATGATGATGTCAGATATCACTGCAGCCCTGTGACACCCTGATGCTGTCAAAGACTTTATATTATCCTTTCCGATTCCGGAAATAGCCACGTATGGGATGGGGCAGTTATCCCTGATCTTTAAAAGAAGGTCGAGGCCTACCAGATTTTCCGTGTCCTCTTTGGTGGCCGTCTCAAATATCGGGCCGACCCCGATATAATCCGCCCCGGATGCCACGGCCTCTTCGACCTGCTTCATGGAGTGGGTTGACACACCAATGACCTTGTCTTTCATAAGAGGGCGGGCAAACCGGATCGGGATATCATCCTGACCGAGATGAACGCCGTCCGCATCCAGTATAAGGGCAAGATCAACGTCGTCATTCACGATAAAGAGGACTCCCTCCTGCCGGGTCAACTCCCTGAGTTTCAGTCCCAGCTCCAGCCGTCCTCTTCTGCTCATCTCCTTTTCCCTGAGCTGTATCACATCCGCCCCGCCCCTGATCTGGGCAAAGACCAGCTCAACCGGATCTCGACCCTGCAGGAATTTTCCCGGTGAGAAGCAATAGAGTCTGACTTCGGCAAGCGTCTTCAATAAAAAATTAACTCCCTAATTTTTCTGCCAGGATCTCGGCCGTTTTCTTTCCTGATCACAGCATTCCCCCGAAGCTCTTTAACAACCAGTGTCCAGTATTCAGTGATCAGTAATCAGTGATCAAAAACCAGCCTCCTGGCCTCCTAGCATCCCAGCTTTTTTGCATCCACTAACCAGAACCCAAAGACCAGAATCCAGATAATAAACATGTATTTATTATAACAAGGAAATTGAAAACTCAATGAGAAATAAGAGTTTTATATTTTTAAATGAACCCCTATCACCAAAGCGGATAAAGCGACATTTCCGAAAAGATTTGCGTGTAATTGACATCAGATATCTTTTTTGAATAGAATCAGACGATGTGTACTTAGGGCTCGCGTAAAAATAACTGATACCTTTCCAAGTTATAGATGTTGGGGAGGCGCGCGAGCCAGGTTGGATAGACATTATATAGGAACGAATATAGGGACATTTTTGCCATGAAAAAAGCCATCCTTTCACCGCTGTGTTCAGCTCTTGTGATTCCGGGACTGGGACAGGTTATTAATCAGCACATCAAAAAAGGCCTCATTATGCTCGCTGTTGTGTTTGTGCTTTTTGTTGTATTCACCGTCCATCTGTATCGGATCATCAGTGCCGTCATGAAATCCGGAGCCATAAACACGGGTGACCCGGATGTGATCATAAAAAACATCATGGCCGAAGATCCTTCCGGCTTGTGGTTGCTGCTCGCGACCTCTTGCGTACTATGGATCTATTCCGTTATTGACGCTTTTCTGGGAGGCAGAAAGGCAGACAAGCTCGAGAAGGGAGTACTTCCATGAGAAGTTATCTTATTGATGAAATCAGTCCTCCCGATATGAAAAAAATCACGGATTTCCTCAAAGAAAATTGTGCCGTTTCAAATCTCGATCAGCTCTTCTGGGTCAAAATACCTCAAGACCTTTTGAGTGAGACCCAATTCCAACACCGTGACTGCCAGCCCCATGCCTTTGCTGTAGAACTGGGTCATGATTGGGTAAAGCTGGAGTTCCTTGTTCGCAGCCTGAACAATATGCAGTGTACCTGCCCCGGCTACAGTACCAGACAGCAGAGGACTTTCATTATAAATTTTGCCCACAGCATGATAAAGCACCTTGAGATCAATACCTGAGTCGGCCAAGCCGGAGACAACTTCGGAACCGGCTTCTATTTGAAATTCCTTAGGTTAATGACATTGTGGTTTGACTTAAAAATATACATCTGGTAGTTTGATCGACTATTATTTTTGTCGGAGGCACATTCCATGGATTACAAGCAAACACTCAATCTCCCCAAAACCGCATTTCCCATGAAAGCCAATCTGGTCAAAAAAGAGCCGGAGATGCTTGAGAAATGGGAAAAAATGAACCTGTACAAATTGATCCGGGAATCCTCCAGGGGCCGGAAACGCTATATGCTCCACGACGGCCCCCCATACGCCAATGGCAACATACATATGGGAACCGCCTTCAACAAAATACTGAAGGATATCATTATTAAATCAAAACAACTGGCAGGATTTGACGCACCTTATGTCCCGGGCTGGGATTGCCATGGTCTTCCCATTGAGCACAAAGTGGACATGGATCTTGGCTCCAGTAAGTCTGAAATGGCCCAGGTGGAAATAAGGCAACACTGCCGCGAGTATGCTGAAAAATTCATCGACATCCAGCGAAACGAATTTAAACGCCTCGGTGTCCTGGGAGAATGGGATAAGCCATATCTGACGATAAACTATCCTTATGAGGCAACAATCATCAGGGAATTCGGCAAGTTCGCCACAAACGGCAGCCTTGTAAAAAGCAAAAAACCAAACTACTGGTGCATCTCATGCCAGACGGCCCTTGCCGAGGCCGAGGTCGAATACGGAGACCACACATCACCCTCAATCTATGTAAAATTCCCCATGATATCGGACCTGTCCAAATCCTATCCAGCTCTGAACGGGAAGAAGGTTTCCGTCGTGATTTGGACCACGACCCCATGGACACTGCCGGCGAATCTGGCCATTGCCCTGCACCCGGACCTGCAGTATGTGGCTGCTGAAACCCCGGATAATGAGGTGATGATTCTGGCAAAAGGGCTGCTGGATATATGCATGGATACCTTCGGGATTAAATCCTATGAAGTCCTCGTTGAATTCAAGGCGACCGAGCTTGAAAACCTTGAAGCGAGGCACCCCCTTTATGACAGGCCCTCAGTGATTGTGCTGGCGCCCTATGTCACCCTGGAGGCCGGCAGTGGCTGCGTTCATACCGCACCCGGTCATGGCCGGGAGGACTATGAAACAGGCCTGAAATACAATCTGGACGTTTACTCACCGGTAGACGATACCGGATGCTTCACCGAGGATGTGGGGTTCTTCGCAGGGCTTCAGGTGTTTGAAGCAAACAGGGCCATAAACGATAAACTGGACGAAATCGGAGCCCTTCTCAAAGAACAGGAGCTAACCCACGAATACCCGCACTGCTGGCGTTGTAAAAACCCTGTGATTTTCCGGTCCACTGAGCAGTGGTTTATCTCCATGGAGAACCTGGGGAGTACCCATCGTGGTCTTCTTTTGTGAAGAATGCGATACCATGGTGGTATCCCAGGAAATAATTGATCATGTGTGCGGTCTGGTTGAAGAAAAAGGCGCCGATGTCTGGTTTACCGAGTCCGAGGAAGACCTGCTGCCTCCCGGGACCAAATGCCCTGAATGCGGCGCAGACAGATTCAAAAAAGAGACTGATATCCTGGATGTGTGGTTTGATTCAGGAGTAAGCTATGCCGCTGTCATGGAGAAAAGAGAATATCTTGAAAGCCCCTCGGATCTCTACCTTGAGGGCAGCGACCAGCACCGGGGCTGGTTTCACAGCTCCCTTCTGTGTTCAGTGGGGACACGCGGAAACGCGCCTTACAAAAACGTTTTGACCCACGGCTTTGTTGTTGACGGAAAAGGCAAGGCCATGCACAAATCAGCCGGAAATGTTATCGCTCCAGAGGAACTCATCAAAAAATATGGTGCTGAAATAATCAGGATGTGGGTTGCAGGCGAAGATTATCGAGACAATATCCGTCTTTCAAAAGAAATATTGCAGCGACTCACAGAGGCTTACCGGCGTATCCGGAACACCTGCCGCTATCTTCTGGGCAATTTGTCTGATTTTGATCCTGAGGCAGATCAGGTCCCTTACGAACAGATGGAAGAACTGGATCGCTGGGCCCTTCATCAGCTCCAGGAATTGAGCACACGTATCCTGATTGCATATGAAGAATTCAATTTTCACCTTGTATATCACAATCTCCACAACTTCTGCGTCCTGGATCTATCCGCTTTTTATCTTGATATAATAAAGGACAGGCTGTATACGTCGCCTGAAAAGTCCGCGGCAAGACGTTCTGCACAAACAACCATGAACAAGATCCTCGAGACCCTGGTCAGGCTCATGGCGCCTGTCCTTTCCTTTACGGCGGAAGAGATCTGGCAACACATGAACGACAAAGACCGTCAGGCAAGTGTCCACGCAGACCTTTTCATCCCTGTAAATGAGTCATATAAAGACACTGAGCTTGCTGAACGCTGGGAAACGATCATCGCAGTACGGAAAGAGGCAACAAAGGCTATGGAGCTGGCCAGAAAGGAAAAGAAAATCGGTCACCCGCTTGACGCATCTGTAACCATCGGTCTCCCTCCTGAACTCATGGAAAAGTTAACTCCTTACAGGGATCAGTTCAGGGCCATCCTTATTGTGTCCGCTGCAGATATTCTGGAAGCCGGGCAGCTTGATGATGGCATCGAAAGTGAAACGATCCCTGGTCTGAAAGTGAAGGTTTCTCCTTCAACGGATCAGAAGTGCGAACGATGCTGGATCCATGACAAAACCGTTGGACAAGACAACAGTCATCCCACGATATGCAAGCGATGCCTCCATGTCCTGGATGAAATAAGATAATTTCACCTTTAATCTTTGTGCCCGGGTGTTTTGGTGGCTGAACAGTTGAGACGAAATTACCACATGATGATCTGGCCGGCGCTAGTCGTTATTCTTCTGGATCAGATATCCAAACTTGCCGTTATGCACAATCTTCGGGCTCATGAATCCGTGCCTGTGATTGCGGGGTTCTTTAATCTGGTCCACGTACGAAACCGGGGCATGGCCTTTGGGTTTCTGAACCGGCCGGATATCAGCTTCGGTTTTTACGTCCTTGTCGGCGCCAGTCTCGTGGCTATTGTCTTATTATTGATCTGGTTCATAAAGCTTAAAGAAAACGACAGCCTGACGATTCTGGCCCTTTCACTTATTCTGGGGGGGGCTGTTGGGAATCTCATCGACCGTCTCAGGTTCAGAGAAGTGGTCGATTTCCTCGATGTCTACGTGGGGGCATATCACTGGCCTGCGTTTAATGTGGCCGACTCAGCCATTACGGTGGGCGCATTCCTGATTGCCATAAACATATTTTTCAGGCACAAAAATTTATAAAAACAACTCAGGCAGCCACAACGACTTCTTACGGAATCGTCAAACTTATTCGCATGAAAGAAGCATCTTTTAAAAACAATGTATCCTGATCTCATTACTATAGGCCCGCTCACACTTCATACATACGGTCTGTTTGTGGCCATCGGTTTTTTCGTTGGCCTCCTGGTCACTGTAAGACTTGGAAAGTCTGAGGGGTTTGGTTCACAGCAGATCATGGACATGGGTTTCATCATCATCCTCTCTGCCATTATCGGCTCAAGGGCCATGTATGTGCTCATGAATGCATCCTATTACACCCGTGCACCGCTGGACATGCTGAAAATATGGGAAGGGGGTCTTGTTTTTTCCGGGGGGGTTTTGGGCGTCGTCTTGACAATGCTCTGGTATGTAAAACGGCACGGTCTTCCACTGGGAAAGACAGCTGATTTGTGGGCGCCTGCCATTGCGATAGGACAGAGCATTGGCCGGATCGGCTGCTTCATGGCGGGGTGCTGTTACGGTAAGCCAACTGATTCCATATGTGGTGTAGCGTTCACGCATCCCCATTCTCTGGCCCGTCCGCTCAACGTCCCGTTACACCCAACACAAATCTACTCTTCATTGAGTGGTTTTGTCATCTTTTTTGTTATCCTGGTGTTGTATTCAAAAAAGAAATTTGAGGGGCAGGTCTTTTTGTGGCTGATGATTATGCACAGCACTGCACGCCTGGCAGTCGAGCGTTTCCGCGGCGACGACAGGGGAATCCTCCTGGGCAGTAACATGAGTATGACCCAGCTCGTGGCGACACTTATCCTTATTACCTCTGTTGGCATCCTTTTCGTTATAAAATCTAAAAAAAAGGTTTAAGGATTCGCGCAAAGATAAATTTATATTTTTGCGCGAGCCCTAAGGCCGAAAAACATTACCAACATTCAATCCCCAATCGCCAGTTGACTCCTCCACACATAAAGAATTATGCCTGTGGCCATCGCAGCATTGATGGATTCCACGCCTGACGCCATAGGAACGGATAGACAAGTCGCCTCGCGCAAATGATCCGGCAGACCAGGGCCTTCCAGACCGGGAACCAGAAAAAAAGAAGCAGGAAATGTGAAATCCTTTACATCCTTTCCTTCAGGTGAGAGGGTGATCACCGGGACTTGGGAAAGTTTCAGCTCATACAGAGACGGTCCCTCAAACACTGGAACCCTGAAAAGAGTGCTGCCTGCCACACGGACCGACTTGGGATGGAAAGGGTGCGCCGCCTCTTTAAGAAAGACCACCCTTGGAAGCCCAAACGCGGCAGCCGAACGGATCGCTGCCCCTACATTGGCCGGGTCCTGGAAAGGAACACACAGGGTGCATCCGGAAGCCTCGGAGATTTCGTCCCATTTTGGAAACGGATCCACTCGAACCAGTAAAATAGGCTGTCCTGTTTCGAAAAGATCAATTTGCCGAAAGAGGCCCGCGTCGAGACAATAGCAGGGGATGTCAGTTGCGCTCGATTCGGAAGGAAGCTCATGGTGTTGTGAAAATAGGATCCCGGCACATCGATCCGGAAACTCCTGCAACACTTCTTTGACCTGCTTGGGTCCTGAGAGGAGCGCAAGCCCATTCTTTTTTATGCCACGAGCCTTTGTGAGTTTCAAAAAAAGCCTGAACGTGGAATTACTCTCACTGTTTATCTTTTTTGGTGCCATCATCACTCAACTCGGACAGGCAAGGGGTCGCAAGGGGTCAAAGCTCTGAACCTTTGAACCGTGAACCCTTGAACCAGTTCCAGTATATTTTGCATGGTAACTTTTTTAATCTTGTAAAACATTGAAATTTGATATATTTTTTTGTGTGTGGTGGCTTTAGGGTTCGCGTAAAAATAACTTCACATTTTTGGCGCTCAGATTTAGGTTAGGTTTAGTGGATTTTAAAGAGCAAAAGGCGCAGTAATAGTGGACTATTTCAAGGTTTTTGTTCTTCAAAATCTGCCAAAAATGACCTGAAGATGAGATGCCAAAATGTTAAGTTATTTTTACGCGCGCCCTTAGGCCGTCACGGTTAATGCTGATCCGAATTTAATCCATTTTCCTATACCATAACACGGCATTACATCACAAGCAATAGGCCTTCCAGATCAAAAACGTTGGGCGCGATTATTTCATTTCAATCGTGTGTTAACCTCATGGAATTAAAAGGAGTCAATAATGGATCTTACAAATAATATTTTAAAAGAAGTATTGACTTTGAAGCCTTCACAAAAAGCACAGTTGATTGACAAGCTCCTTTCTAGTCTTGATAAGCCTGACAGAGAGATTGATGAATTATGGGCCAATGAGGCTGAGGATAGAATCGATGCTTACGATCAAGGTGAAATCAAGGCTATACCTTTGAAAAAGGTCCTTGAAAAGTATAAGTAGGCTTAAAGATGCGAATAAGGTTCTTAGAGATAGCCTAAATCGAACTGGATGAAGCTATCGAGTATTACAGCTATGAGGCACCCAGACTTGGAGAAAAGTTCCTGGCAGAGGTATTAACCGCTCTCGATAGAATAGGCGAATTTCCCAAAGCATGGCATTCTTGTTCGAAGCGAACAAGAAGGAGTCAAACCCGGCGCTTCCTTTACGGAGTTATATACCAAATTCGAAAGAAAGGCGGGACGCTCTTTTGAAATGCAATAACTCAATCTGTCAGCAAATAATTACCTTTTTTTGCGACGGATTCTCCCCTCTCCACAGAAAATCCCACTCCGGCTAAACTCATTTCTAATCTTTTTGCGAGGGCTGTATGTGACATGCCCAATTCCCTTGCGGCCCAAAAACACAGAAGACTTCTTGCTCTTACTTTCCAATTTTGCCGCCCCTTTGAAAAAACTTCCTCCGGTTCCATATCTAAGACTTCAGCAACCCTTCCCGCAATACGATCCAGATCAAAACCCTGCCGTTTTAGTTCATACCTGCGTTCATATTTTTCTTCAGATTGCGAAATAACTGAATCAACAAAATCTGAATCCCCCAGGATTCGTTCATCGCTCATCACATGATCGCAAGCCTTCAAACTTTCTCTTGCTTCGCTCCAACCTCCAAGACTTCGTATCAATCCCCCACCAGTCAATTCTTTCCTTCGACCTTGTGTAAACCCTTCTTTAACGAAGGATTCATATTTTTTTCTTGCTTGAACTTTCCTTTTGCCAAAATAGACAAGTACATAACCGGTGTCCTGCCAGTTCCTTTTCGTTTTACCCATTAGAGAACTATGGCCGCAATATTTATAAGTTTTTAATTCATCAAGGGTCTTAACAATCCTTGCACGAACAGGATTCAGGTGGATATACCGTACCAATTCCTGGAGATAAGCATCTTCTTGACAGACAATAGATTTGAAACGGTTCTGAAATAACTGACCATGGCGTTTGTGTCGGCGGTTAAAGCTGATAACATAGCCGGTGAGGAGCCTTCTCATGAGTCCGGATAGTGGTGTGGTACCAGTACGGAAAAGAAAGTGGGCATGATTAGATAGAAAAGCCCACGCATAACAGCTTGTCTGCGTTGCCGGACAGAGAGCTTCAAGTCGTTCGATAAAATCCTCACGATCTTTATCGTTTCGGAATATCTTCCTGCGTTCTATTCCCCTAATCATAACATGGTGTAGAACACCAGGGGCATCAAGTCGTGCTGTTCTTGGCATTATTCATATTTATAATCATTATGATGGGATGTCAATTAAATTATTAAAGAGCGTCCCCCTTCCTTTTTCTTGAGTTATTTACTTTCTTACCACCGTCCCCCTTTCCACATACGATCGATTTATATCAAATGGATAAATGCGCCTGTCCCATTTTTTATTGCCGACCGGCCCGCCCCTTATATAAGGATTAAATCAATTTTATAGGATGCGGTTAAAAGAAAAATAAAAAAGACGGTTGAAGATAATATCTAAAACCGTCTTTCATTCTATTATGATTGTTTAATATGAGTTATTTACTTATTTATGCCCGTCTCCCTTTGCCCCCCGGCCTGTTTATTGACTTATTGTGATTAAAAGCAACCACAATCCACCTAGTAAGGAAAGGGAACTTGCAACTATCAGTATCCCTCCGTATTTCTCAACTCTTTTTTTTCTTCTTTCTTCTTGTTCA
>JAFDJF010000687.1 GCA_019307645.1 Deltaproteobacteria bacterium | reverse complement strand
GAAAGATACACAATCAGTTAGTCCCCATTCTTTGTCCCGTCGCTGACGGTAAAGTTCCATTGCTCGATTGTACAATTCTTCCGAAAGAGCGATTATTTTAACATTTGGATCTTCTTCAAGCGAATCCAACAACTCAATTGCGGCAGCTCGGTAATGTAACCTTGCGAGAGCATTCCCGATTTCCAGAATAACTGCTCTCGTAGTTATCATTTGAATTGCGCTTGTCTCGATCTGTCTGGCCAGAATTTCAGCTTTTTTATGATATTGATCAGTTACTGCAGAAAGGGCGATAGCGTAGGCAGCATCGAGAAAAAACTTATTCATGGACAAGTGTCTCTTTTCTATAAAGGTAATCTTCAAGGTGAGCAGACCAGTCTGAAGGCCCTTCTATCTTGAGAGATCTCGCAGTTTGAAGAAAGGATCTTTTTTTGTGTTTTTCTTCTTGTGACGTCTCAATCGTTAGTCGTACACGGATATTTGGCTTTAGATTCAACGGTTTTTCCGGCCTAAACACCTTGCCATCATATATGGCGAGCAATGTTTGTTCCATTTGGTTCTCCTTTTTATCTTTAGAGTACATAATACATGGATTTTGAATTTGAAACAAGACAATAAGGTTAATTTTTTTGGCACGGATTTCACGGATTACGCTGTTTTTGGAAAAGCGGGACGCTGGTAAAAAATTAAGTTTCTTTATCTTCCTTTAAGTACTTTAGCCTCTCACAGAGTCACAGGGGTCACAGAGGTTTGGTTGGTTCTGGAACAATAAAAATATGGCTCACACGGAGACGCAAAGGCACGAAGTTTTGTTCCCGAAGGTTAATTTTTTGGCACGGATTCCACGGGTTACGCTGTTGTTTTGGCTTTGGATTAGGCACGGATTTCACTCTCTGCTTGTAGTATTTCCCTTACCGCATCCGTTAAAATAGGGAGATCGTCTTGGATGATTTTCCACACGATTTCCAAATCGACCCCGAAGTATTCATGTATTAACAGATTCCTGAAATCTTTTATATCTTGCCATTCTACATCCAGCCGCCTTTGCTTTATTTCATTGGGAAGTTTACCAACCGCTTCTCCTATAATTTCAAATTCCCTGATTACCGCTGAATAGGTCTTGCGGTCATTACAAAATTCTTCAAAGGATAGAGCCTTCACAAATTCGAAGATAGCACTGCTTGAATCCAATATATCGAAACAATAAAGACGCAGGTCCCTCTCAGACATAAATTATTTTTCCTTTTATTTTGTCTCTTACAACAGGTTTTAAAGAATTCTCAAATCCCAGGTCTATCTTCCTTGCCAGTTCTTTCTCCAAAAACCTCTTTAGCTGCAGAAAACTATGAATATTTTTTCTGCCTTTTTCAAACTCGACAACCATATCAATATCGCTTGAAATCGTTTGCTTATCCTGCACAAAGCTTCCAAAAACTCCCATGCGGTTTACACCGAACCTTTCATAGAAATAATTTTTGTTGTCACTCAGGTATGCTAATATTTCGTGTATTGATGAGATTTCCATCTCCTACCTTTCCCCTAATTTTTGGCACGGATTTCACGGGTTACGCTGTTGTTTTAGGTGTGTGTTACAAAAGTGGAGAGTATAACGTCCTTAATAATATCCCTTCTCCATGTATTTGAAAAAAAGGTGTAGTCAATCACTGCATCTTAGTGAAAACAGGGACGCTGTTAAGTTCTTAAGTTTTGTTCCCTGGGATGATTTCAGTAAATGTTTTATTTTTTTGGCACGGATTTCACGGATTACGCTGTGGGTAATAATAAATTTCTTTGGATTAGGCACGGATTTCACGGGTTACGCTGTTGTTTTAGGTGTGATCCAGTACTTTGCGTTTTATTTCGACGCTTTCGCTAAAGTTTATAAGTAATCCAACTTCCAGGCTGGTAGCCTTGAGGTAATTGATAAGCTGGGCATCGTGTGCCGGGTGTAACTCTTTTACGGATTTTAGTTCCAGGATTACTTTGTCTTCCACAATGATGTCTGCCTTATGGTCACCGACAAGATGACCATCGTAAAAGACTTGGATCTTTTTTTCTTTTTCAGCAGAGAGGCCTGCTTTTTTCAATTCAATGAGAAGAGCGTTTTGGTAGATGGTTTCCAGGAAGCCAACGCCCAGGCTGTTGTGTACTCTGTAGGCTGATTCTATAATTTTGCCGGTTAGGATTTTGTGCTTCATTTTTTTGGCACGGATTTCACGGGTTACGCTGTTTTTTCCTTTTCATAGATTTACATGAGCGACTTCACAATTCTACTCAAGATAGGCATTAACCATTTCATAGACATATTTTGCA
>JAFDJF010000128.1 GCA_019307645.1 Deltaproteobacteria bacterium | reverse complement strand
CTGTTCCATGAATTTCAGTTCCTGATGCCAGATGGGGTCCGACACCCTGACCCTGAGCTGGCTGTTCTTTATCCTGAAAGGCTGGGCATTTCGGGCAATGGCAGAGCCAACGACATCATCCCATACCTTCCAGATGCGTGCGTCGTCGGCACTAAACGGCAGAGCACCGCTACCAAGGAGATCCGATATCACCTCCTTCAACGGAATCAGAGAGTTTTTGTCCTTGCCCACGAAAACACCTTAGATGTTCTCCGGTTTCAAGTCAAGAAAACCTGATCCGAATGACTTTTATTCCTTGACGTCAACCGATTTTCTTTATATTGTTAATGGATAAGCTCAATCACATCCAAAAAACTCGAGACCGTTTGGATGGGCGTCACACAGTAAACCCCAACCAGTCGGTTGATGCGACAAACGCACAACCTCTTTAAAAGACGCTTGATGAGCGGGCTAACCTCATGAAAAATACACCTCTCTTTGCAGATGGCTGAGCGCACTTTTTCTTTCTTGAGTCTTGCCGTCAAACAAGGTTTGGTGGTTTGCAACCGGCCCGGATATAAATCTATAACAACAGGAGTAGAACCATATGGCATGGGATTGGGAGAAACTACAGAAACAAAGTAAAAGAGGCGGCTCCGGAGGCAGTTCCGGAGAACCACCCGGGTTCGATGAAATCATTGAGAAAATCCGTGGGGTAAAGGGCAAATTTCCGGGTGGCGTGTCTTTAATTATCATTGCAATCATATTGATTGCCCTTGCCTACAGCTGTGTCTATACCATTGCCCTGAATGAAGTCGGCGTTGTCCAGATGTTCGGAAAATTTGTCAGGATCGAGCAACCCGGCCTTAACTTTAAGCTTCCGAACGGGATCGAGAAGGTCACGAAAGTCAAGGTGGACTACACCTATAAAGAGGAATTCGGTCTTCGAACCGTTCAGGCAGGCGTGCGCACACGTTATGCAGCAGAGGCCTCCTACCTGAGGGAATCACTTATGCTGACCGGGGATCTGAACGTGGCGCTCGTGCCGTGGGTGGTGCAATTCCGTATCAGTGACCCATACAAATTTCTTTTCAAAGTGCGAAACGTGAAAGCTACGCTCAGGGATCTTTCTGAGGCGGTTATGCGCCTTGTGGTGGGAGACAGAAGTATCAACGAAGTTATCAGTAAAAGGCAAGAAATCGCTTCTGAGGCCAAAGAACTCCTGCAAAAGGAGCTGGATGATGCAGATACGGGCATCAGACTGGTTAACATTGAAATGAAAACAACAAACGTGCCCGAACCTGTCCAACCTTCATTCAACGAGGTAAACCAGTCTGTTCAGGAAAAAGAAAGGATGATTTACCAGGCCAAGGAAGCCTACAACAAGGTCATTCCGGCTGCCAAGGGGGATGCCGAAAAAACCATCAAGTCGGCAGAGGGATACGCCCTTGACCGTGTGAACCGGGCAAAGGGTGATGCGTTAAGATTCTTAGAGGTTTACGAAGAATACGCCAAAGCAAAAGACGTTACCCGCAGGCGTTTGTATCTGGAATCTATCCAGGAGTTCTTTCCTAATCTCGGAACCAAGTATATTGTGGACGCTGATCAAGAGAACCTTCTACCCTTCCTGAATATGGGAGTTACCAAAGGAGGGAAACAATGAAAATCAAGGCGCTAATTATCGTCATTGCAGTCCTGCTGTTTGTACTTTACCACAGTGTGTATGTTGTGGATGAAACCAATCAGGTGATTTTGACCCAATTCGGAAAAGTTATCGGTGAAGCAAAGTCATCGCCGGGTCTCCAGTTTAAAATCCCCTTTATCCAGAAACCAAACTTCTTTCCAAAAAATCTTCTGGAATGGGATGGCACTCCCGGTGAAATCCCCACCCAGGATAAAACCTATATATGGGTGGATACTTTTGCCAGATGGAAAATCGTCGATCCTCTCAGATTTTTTAAGACGGTTTATAACGAAAACGGAGCCCAGAGCAGGCTGGACGATATCCTCGACTCCGAGGTTCGCAATAAGATTACCTCTCATTCCCTGATAGAGACGGTGCGGAAGAGTAACCGCTCTCTGGACACATTTGAGGTCGAAGACCTAGGCGATGAAGCAAGGGTTATCGGCCAAATCAGTCTGGGAAGACAAAAAATCGTCAACGGCATTATGGAAAACGCAACACCCAAACTGGCCGACTTTGGCATAGAACTGGTTGACCTGAAGATAAAACGCCTTAACTACACGGAACAGGTTCAAAAATCTGTTTATTCAAGGATGATCGCCGAAAGGAAACAGATCGCTGAAAAATTTCGTTCCGAGGGACAAGGAGAAGCCCGCAAAATCGAAGGTAATCAGGAAAAGGAATTGAAACGAATTACATCCGAGGCCTACAAAACCGCCCAGGAAGAAATGGGTAAGGCGGATGCCGAAGCAACCCGGATCTATGCTGAGGCCTATAACAAGGACGTGGAGCTTTATTCATTTCTAAAGTCAATGGATGTATACAAAAAAACGCTGGGCAAGGACACCACTCTGGTACTTTCAACTGACTCGGATTTCCTGAAATATTTAAAGGGCAGCGACGCAAACTAAAAAAATACGTAGGCGTTCAATGGTTCGCGGTTCAGCGGTTTGTGGAACAACCGTGAACCGCTGAACCGTGAACCTAACAACCTGAGTCGTTATCTTTTCAGGTCAACAACCCTAAGCTGGATACTCTCAACCCCCTGCCACCGATTCAACTCCGGGGTAAAAACCATGTCTATAGTCTTCCCTGCCAGGGGGTGTTCATCTGCCAGTCCAAAACCAATGGCATCAAACGGCCTGCCCTCCCCTGCCTGTCTGACCCTGAATTTCAGGTGACGTTCGCCGACAACACGCGATTCCAGCGCCTCCACAGAACGGGCCAGAAAAACCGGTTCAGGATTTCCCTCGCCGAATGGAGACAATGATCTTAACTGGTGAACCGTCTCGCGTGTTATATCCTGAAACGGGAGTTCTGCGTCCACATCAATTGCAGGGACAAGGTCCTCATCACCAAGCATTTCACAGGCAAGCGACTCCAGATCTTCTTCGAGAGCCTTAAGGCTTTCTGTTTTCAAGGTAAAACCCGCGGCATGGGCATGCCCCCCGAATTTCTCGAAAAGTTGGCTGAATTGACTCAGGGCCCGAAAAAGATTGAATCCGTCGATGCTTCTCCCCGACCCCACGGCCAACCCGTCTCGAACATTAAAGACGAGCGAAGGGCGATAGTATTTGTCCACCAGTCTTGACGCAACAATACCAAGTACCCCTTTGTGCCAGTCCTCTGCCCCCAGAAACAGGGTCCTCCGCTCCCTTATCCCTCCGGCTCTTTCAATCATATCTTCAACCCGGTCAAAAATTTCTTTCTCAATTCCCTGGCGCTTGCTGTTGTCAGCATTGATCCGCAGAGCAAGATTCTTGGCAGCTATGGGGTCTGTGGAGGTCAAAACTTGTATCCCGATATCGGGATTGCCTAGCCTTCCGGGAGCATTCAGGCGGGGAGCGAGCCTGAATGCCAGATCCTCGGCCACGATCTCAGAGTCCTGGAGATCCGCCACCTCCTTCAGGGCCTTCATCCCGGCCCACCGCGTCCCGGACAGGGTCTCCACGCCACTGTTCACCAGTATCCGGTTCTGCCCCATTAACCGCACCCTGTCTGCCACCGTTCCCAGGGCAACCAGATCAAGATATTCCTTTAAATCCGGCTCAGGCCTTGTCTTGAACCACCCTCTTTCGCGTAAGTCTGCCCGGACTGCAACAGCAAGGAAAAAGCCAACGCCCACACCGGCAAGGTCCTTGAACGGAAAAGGGCACCCCGGCTGGTGGGGATTTATTACAGGACAATTGGACCGGAAGTTATCCGGGACCTGATGATGGTCAGTTACGACGACCTTCATGCCGAGACTCTGTGCAAAGGCCGTTTCCCGTTCATGGGAGGTGCCGCAGTCAACTGTGATAATCAAACCGGTACCGCTTTTGCCTATCGTTTCAACAGCCTTTTTATTTAAACCGTAGCCTTCCTCCAGCCGGTTGGGGATATAGTAAGAGACAGGTAGATCAAGACTTGAAAAAAAGTTATATAAAAGCGCCGTCGCAGTGAGTCCGTCTGCGTCGTAATCTCCGAAAATAGCAATCCGGTCCTTATTATCGGCCGCCTCACGGATCAGCATCAAAGCATCATCCATGCCCTTGAAAAGCATGGGATCAATCATATCAGCCAGGCGAAGATTCAGGAACGAAAGAACGGAACCACTGTCTGATATGCCCCGGTTTATCAATAGCTGTGCTTGTAGCGGGGACAAACCGGTTTCAAGGGCGAGTTTAGGCGTCAAATGGGAAGGAGCCTTTACTTTCCAGACCTTATCAGCAGACACGATTTGGACTCGATAAGAGGTTTGGAGGTGATGGGTCGGCAATCATGAGGAACTCTGTATTGGGAACTACTTTGGGTTATCAGGTTCAGGGTTCGAGACCTTTTTACCGTTAGACTCGGGTTATCGATGTCCTGGACTTTGACACTTACCTTCTAACCTTCTTCGCTCTACGGCATTCGTCATTCATCAGTCTCAAGTCTCAACAAATATTCCACCCTCGCAACATCTTCCGGGGCATCAACCTCCACAGAGTCGAAAGAAGTTTCCACGACCTTGATCCTGAATCCATGCTCAAGTGCCCTTAGTTGTTCAAGCTTCTCTGCCGATTCCAGGACCCCTTGCTGAAGTCGGGTAAACCGGAGTAGAAAGCCCATCCGGAAGCCATAAAAACCGAGATGTTTGAAGTGGGTATCAGAAGTCCATGAATCGCGATAATATGGGATCGGATGCCGTGAGAAGTACAGGGCAAATCCTTGACTGTCCGTAACGACCTTCACATGGTTCGGGTTCCGGACATTACTTGGGTCCGATATCCTGTGTTTCAGGGTTGTCATGGATATCTCCCTGTCTTCTTCAAGAGGCTCGATAAGTTGAGAGATAACAACCGGATCAAAAACAGGCTGATCTCCTTGGATATTTACAATAATATCTTCTTGCTCCAGACCTATCATCAGAGAAGCCTGGGCGATTCGATCTGTCCCTGAGCGGTGAGACTTATCGGTCATGATGGCCTTCCCGCCGAACTCCTTGACACAGTCTGAAATCCTCTCATCATCCGTTGCCACATAAACATCTGATAATTGGGGACATGCGACAGCACGTTCATAAACACGCTGGATCATGGGCTTGCCTGCAATCTGGGCAAGCGGTTTTCCGGGAAAACGGCTGGACTGATATCTAGCCGGAATAAATGCACATTTTCTCATAAGATCCCATCATGTGGTGAACTCAAACGTTAAAAGATATGTTGACTTGTGTCTTTCCAGAAATGAGAAAGTTTCTGCAAGGTCAAGGAAGATGAGGATTTTAACCACAGGCGCCACGAAGTAAGTGCCCTTGGGGTGAATACATTGAAGTATTTCGAGGATTAAAATCCGAATCTAACGCAGAGATTGCAGAAAATAGCCATTTCTGGATGGACACAAGCTCAAAACTCCGTATAACTGGCACACGCAGCGTCAGATTCCCAGACCGTAATCCTGCTTATCTTGACGTTTTCAGTGTTCAGTTCCCTGGAGAGAGATTCAAATAAATGGCGTGCCATATTCTCAGAGGATGGATTCAGGGTTATGAACGGCTCCAGTTCGTTCAGGAACTTATGGTCCAGTCCATCCAGGAATGTTGCGGTTTTTTCTTTAATAACTCTGAAATCGATCAGCAACCCATCTTCTTCCAGTTTCTCTCCGGAAACAAACACTTCAACTTTCCAGTTATGCCCGTGGAGGTGTTCGCAACTTCCGTGAAAGCCTCTGAGCTGATGTGCGGCTGCAAACTGCGAGACGATTTTCAATTCATACATGATCTAGCTTCCCTTAATTCGGTTCCCGCACTCTGTACACTTTCCGTCGACTATAATGCCCGTACATGTACCGTCAGTGCACAGAACCCGGTTTTCAAAATCAAAATCAACCTCATCCTCAATAAAGACCTCTTCACTTTTATCAAAAGAGGCCCCGCATTCCATACAGTAATTCGCACCTTCAGGGGACACTGCCCCGCACTGAGGGCAGGAAGACCCCGGGATCTCTTTATCACAATGGGGGCATTTGATCACTTTCTCTATCCTCCTTAGGGCTCGCGCAAAAATAACTTCACATTTTGGCATCTCATCTTCAGGTCATTTTTGGCAGATTTTAAAGAGCAATAACCTTGAAATAGTCCACTATTACTGCGCCTTTTGCTCTTTAAAATCTACCAAACCTAAGCTAAATCTGAGCGCCAAAAATGTAAAGTTATTTTTGCGCGAACCCTTACTAAAAGGGTTGGAACAGGGAATTAGCTCTTTTTGGAAGTTTTTACCTGAAAAGAGCTAATCTGTTGTTTCACCCTTCTGCTCTTGCATTTCGGGCATCTAAATTTCTTCTTCTCATATTCCGAGATACTTAACATGAGACTAAAGCCTTTCTTGCATTTTTCACATATAAATTCATAAGTGGGCATGGCAGACCTCCTTTCACAGATGGGTTTCAGAAAACTCAACTTTGAAAAAATAGAATGTTTTTACAAACCTGTCAATTGGTTTCGTGCCATCGCGGATTGACAGTTATATCAATTTTATATATAAAAATAGGTAACTACTCAGGTTGTAAGGTTCAGGGTTTCCCGCTTTCGCTTCGCTTCAGACGGGATCTACGCTTCGCTCCGACAATCAAGGTTAAAACCAATGAAGGAAGGGCACTATTCTTTAGACAAACACCCTGATCATCCGGTTTTTTGATATGCTAGATG
>JAFDJF010000686.1 GCA_019307645.1 Deltaproteobacteria bacterium | reverse complement strand
ATAACAGGTAAATAACGGATATCATAGCCCTAACGTTGCATAAAACTTCGAACAAAAACGTGTTAGAGTGCGTGAAATGTGTGTGTGGGCATGATTTTCTGGCCCGACGTGTAGTTCACACTACATGAGGTTCAGAAAAGCATGACTACACGCGCAGTTCATGCACTATAGCGCGAGTGAAACGGTTTTTGTCGACAGGATTTATGCAACGTTAGGGTAAACTCAGGTTCAAAGTTCCATGGTTCCCTCCGGGCCGCAGGCCCTATGGGCTGGAGGCACGGTTCATGGTAAACGGATGAAAACTGAACAATCTTAAGATATTGGGGTGTGGCACTTTACAGCCTTAGTCCATATCAGATGGCTTTTTAAAGAAATAAAAAGTCTCCGGTGTCACCCGGTCAGGATTTGAGAAACCCTGCGCCTGGCCGGGTGATCCGGAGTGTGCAAAGACAGCATTACGTTCACAGTAAACCGGCTTGATCGCCCACCCCTGAATATTCTTTTTTCCTGCCAAAGATCCGGAAATCTCTGCAATCGGGAGGGTCAACGATCGGGCCTGCCGGAAACGCTGTCGCTCGCAGTGCACAGGCTAGGACAAGGAAAGTGGCATTTTCACTAAACAATCACAATTAATAATCATAAGGGTTCGCGCAAAGGACATACAAATGAACACAACAGACTTTTTAAACATCGCCAGCGCCATCTGCCCGGACAGGGAACTAATGGTATTTCAAGACAAAAGATGGACCTTTGAACAGACAAGTGAGCGGGTCAACCGACTGGCGAATGGCCTGACCGGACTGGGGATAGGAAAAGGCGATCGGGTGGGAATACTCCTGGTGAATTGCTACCAGTATGTCGAAACCTATTTTGCCTTAGCCAAAATCGGCGCCATTATGGTGCCTCTCAATTTCAGGGCCAAGGCCGATGAGTTGGGTTACATGCTGGCCAATGCCGAAACCCGGCTGCTTTTCGTGGGGGCCAGATATCTGGATATGATCGAAAAGATGCTGCCCGACCTGCCCTCCGTGGAACAGTGTGTTTCCGTAGACGAAGAAAGCGAAGGAACTCTCTATTACGAAAATCTAATCGGTTCAGCATCACCGGAAGAAGTGTTTACTGAAATTGATGATGAGGACATCACGATTCTGATGTATACGGCAGGAACCACGGGCCGGCCAAAGGGCGTGCCGTTGAAACACAGCGGCTTTGTCAGCTATATTCTGGACAGTGTCGAACCTGCAAACCCGGAAATTGAGGAGCGGAACCTGCTGACGGTGCCCTTGTACCACATCGCCGGAATTCAGGCCATGCTGGCAGCCGTTTATGGGGGCCGCACCCTGGTGCTGATGAGTCAGTTTGACACCAAAGAATGGCTCGAGACGGCTCAGAAGGAGCGGGCCAACCGTGCCATGCTGGTTCCCACCATGCTCAAGTGGATCGTCGATGATCCGGACTTTGACAGCTATGACCTGTCCAGTCTTAAGGTGATAACCTATGGTGCCGCTTCCATGCCCTATGAAGTGATCAAAAAAGCCATTGAGCTCCTTCCCTCAGCGCGGTTTATCAATGCCTTTGGCCAAACCGAAACCGCCCCCACCATTACTTTTCTGGGACCGGATGATCATGTTATTGAAGGGACTGACGAAGAAAAAGAGAAGAAGCTTAAAAGGCTTACATCATCAATAGGAAAACCTTTACCCGATGTGGAGGTAAAGATTGTAGATGAAAAAGGAAAATCTTTACCCCTGTATGAAGTGGGTGAAATCGTGGCCAAAGGCCCCCGGATCATGTCGGGGTATTGGAAGGACGAGGAAAAAACGGCAAAGGTGATGACCTCGGACGGCTGGCTGAGAACCGGTGACAACGGTTATATTGATGATGAGGGCTATATCTATCTGGCAGGACGCGGCGATGACTTGATCATCCGCGGCGGGGAGAATATTTCTCCGAAAGAAATTGAGGATGTCCTTTATTCCCATCCCAAAGTAGAAGACGCAGCGGTTATTGGTGTTCCTGATCCGGAATGGGGGCAGGAATGCCGCGCTATTGTAGTGCTTAAGCCGGGTGAGAGTGCCACTGAAGAAGAGATCATGGAACACTGCAAAAGCCTGGCAGGGTTTAAACGTCCCAAGTCAGTAGTATTTATTGATGAACTGCCCCTTAACCAGGTGGGAAAGGTCCTGAAGGTAAAGCTTCGGGAACAGTACGGACAGCCATGATCGTGATGAAAACCGATAACAGGGATGATTTAGGGCGAGCCCTTAGGATTCGCATAAAAATAAGCGGCTCTTCTCCAAATTAGTTGGAGAAAAGGATT
>JAFDJF010000685.1 GCA_019307645.1 Deltaproteobacteria bacterium | reverse complement strand
TACACGGGTCTGGTATAAATCACAGAGTCGGATACAGGCACGATTCCCCGTATCAAACGCCCTATGTCTTTGTCTTCCATCACCCCGATCACCAGGATAAGGCGCCTGTATTTGAATCCTGATTTTAAAGACACGGCAAGAGCCCTGATTGCAGCGGGATTATGCGCACCGTCAAGTATAACAGTGGGAGACTCTGCCACGACCTGCATCCTGCCCGGCCATGAGTTGTTTCCCAGCCCGTTTATGATATCCCGCGATGAAATTCTCAGACCTTTTTCTTCGAGCCTCTCTATGGCTGTGAGCGCCAAAGCGGCATTGCGCGCCTGGTAACTCCCCTTGAGCCCCAGACGAAGGCCCCTAAACCTTCGCTTCAGCCCATAGTAATGGAGACCAGATCCTGAGGTTCGGTATCGAGAATCCTTTCCCAGCCGCCAGAACGGGGCCTTTTTCTCTTTTGCAATAGATTCGAACAAATTAATGACGGAGGCCTGTGTGGCACCGGTTACCACGTCAATACCTTGCTTAATAATGCCGGCCTTTTCGCCGGCGATATCGAGCAGACGTGAGCCAAGAAAAAACTGGTGTTCCATGGAAATATTCGTGATCACGGAAACAAGGGGAGTGATCACGTTCGTGGCATCCAGACGCCCCCCCATTCCCACCTCCATAATTGCGATATCGGTATTTTCCCGGGCAAAATAGGTCATGGCTATGGCCGTGGTCGCCTCGAAAAAGGTGGGTGGCTCCTCCGGCGCAAAGGCATCCGTCAATTCACGGATCAGGGTTGCTAACTTTGCCGGTGTAATTTCCTGATCATTAATCCTGAACCGTTCTGTGAACCGAACCAGATGAGGAGAAGAGTACAGGCCAACCTTAAGACCCGCTTCTTTTAAAACAGACCCGATAAAAGAGGCCACAGAGCCTTTTCCGTTGGTGCCTCCGATATGGATGTATCTTTGTCCTTTATGGGGGTTACCCAGGGCCTCTAACAGGTTGGACGTCTTTGAAAGCCCGAACTTGATACCGAACTTCTGAAGGTTATAAAGATTATTGACCGCCTTTTCATAAGATGTATTGTCTTTTTTCATAAAACCGGGGCAGCCTTTCTCAGCTTTTCGTTCCGGGGAAACTGTTTCAAGTTCAGCATGGGTAGTATATTGGTCAAACAATACGGACTTTGTCAAATCAAAAGATGGGGCAAATAAAATGCAATTAAGAGGTCGAAAGCGAATGGAATTCTATAGGGCGCCAAATCTCTTCGGGACCCGGTCTCAAACCTGCTTGACATGAAAGGTTTACTTTCCTATTACTTATCAACAACAGATAGTTTTAAGGAGATATTCGATAATGATTACAATACCTGGAAAGATTACTGAAAGGATCACGTTTCTTGGAAAGTTCGAATCCTGCGTATATGTTGTTGACGGAGGAGAAGAAAGCGTTCTGATTGGCGGTGGGTTGACTTATATTGTCCCGGATGTGGTTCAGCAACTTAAAGATTTCGGAATTGAAGAAGAAAAAATTAAAAAGATGTTCATCCTCCATGCCCATTACGACCACAGCGGTATCATCCCTTATTTTAAGAAACAATGGCCCTGGGCAGAAGTTATCTCATCTGAAAGAGGCAGAGAGCTCTTTTCGGATCCTAAGATCTCCAAAGTTCTAGCTGACCTCAACCACAAGGCTGCTTCAGGTGTAGGGCTAATGGAGCAGGCAGAAAAGGAAGGTTTTGCATTTACAGGAGTAGAAATAGAGCGCACGGTAAGGGGAGGAGAGACTGTCCAATGCGGAGACCTCACACTGGAAGTAATCGATGCACCGGGCCATTCCTCCTGTTCCATCGCCATCTACATACCCCAGGAAAAGGCACTTTTCACCTCGGATTCAGCCGGGGTCTGTTTCGGAGGACAAATCTCGCCCACGGCGAATTCAAATTACGATTACTATCAGCAGACCCTGGAAAAACTGGTCAAATATGACGTAGATGTCGTGCTGCCGGAACACTTCGGCGTAGCAACAGGAGATGAAGCGCGGACTTATATCCCCAGGTCAATTGAGGCGGCAAAAAAAGAGCGGGCCATACTGGAAGAATCATACAAGCGAACACGGAACATAGAAGAAAGCACCGAGGAAATCACGGATATTCTCGTAAAGGAAACCCCTGCAACTTTTATCCCCCGTGAGGTACGTGCAACCGTAGTAAGTCAGATGTTGAGGTTTATTGCAAAGAATATGGAGGGGTAAGGTCAATGTCATTAACTTAAGGTTCTTCAGCAGGCTGAGGTATTCGAGACTCCTGGGATTCGATAGATATTTAGAAC
>JAFDJF010000684.1 GCA_019307645.1 Deltaproteobacteria bacterium | reverse complement strand
ATACTGACAAGAATGGCTCAGGAAGCGCTGCCCTATGACCAGGTGGTCCAGGAGGCAGTAAATCTGGGGTATGCCGAAGACCCGCCCACACTGGATGTGGACGGTACAGATGCCGCCCACAAATTGACGATCCTTATTTCTATCATGGCCGGGGTTCCTGTCTCTTTTGATGACATCTACAGGGAGGGCATCACTGCCCTGACCCCTGATGATATCCTTTTTGCCGGTGAATTCGGTTACTGTGTTAAGCTGCTGGCTATAATGAGGAATCTGGGGAATCGCCTTGAGGCAAGAGTCCATCCGACAATGATCTTGAAAGACCACATTCTGGCCAATGTCAATGAGGCATATAACGCCATATACATTGAAGGGGATTTTGTCGGTCCCGGTCTCTACTACGGACAGGGAGCCGGGAGGAAACCAACAGGCAGCGCCATAGTCTCCGATATTATGGATCTGGCCAGGCAGATCAGACTTGGAACAAAAGGACTGATGCCTCCACTTGCCCATGCCGGATCAATAGAAAGCCGGATTCAGATACAGCCCATGGAAGAATTAGACAGCGCATATTATTTCAGGTTTTCAGCCCTGGACAGACCCGGTGTGCTTTCGAGGATCACAGGAATTCTTGGCGAACACAGTATCAGTGTCTCCGCCGTAATCCAGAAAGGCAGAGAGATCAATGGATCAGTGCCCATTGTAATGCTGACCCATGAAGCACGGGAAAGCAACGTAAGAAGGGCGATCTCATCAATCGACGACCTGGATGCCCTGACCAGCAGGACGGTTATAATTCGAGTGGAGGACAGGGAATTATAGTATCCATGACTGACGATTCCGTAAAAAGTCCGTCTACTGCGTTACGCTGCATCCTTCGTCACTGCGGCGTACAAATAAGTACGCCTCATTCCTCAGGATTTGCAAGCCTTGGATACGGAGCTTTTTTCGAAATCGTCTAAATATTGACTTTTTACGAAACCATCATGACTAACAACTCAACAAAATATATCCTTCTGGTGGGTGACGGGATGGCTGATTACCCCTTGCCGGAACTGAACGGCAAAACACCTCTTGAGACAGCCAACACCCCCAACATGGACCGAATTGCCGCCTGCCGGATCGGGAGAGCGAAGACCATTCCGGAGGGCATGGAACCCGGCAGCGATATCGCCAACCTTTCATTGCTCGGCTATGATCCTTCCGTCTATCACACCGGACGCGCGCCGTTCGAGGCAGGCAGCATGGGTGTAAAGCTAGAGCATTCTGAAGTCGCCTTCCGCATGAACCTGGTCACCCTGGATTTTAGATCGGAAAGCGAAATCATGATGGTCAGCCACAGCTCCGGAGATATCACCACGCAGGAAGCAGGACAGATTGTGGAAAGCCTGAAAAAGGAAATGGCCGGCCCGGTGGTGCGAATTTTTCCCGGTATCGCTTACAGGCACCTCCTGGTATGGGACGATGGACCGGAAAACGCGGAGACGATCCCTCCCCACGACGTCCTGGACCAAAACATGGCTTTTTATCTGAATGCCACGGAACAAAACCCGATTCCAGTGTTTATTCGTCGTTCCTGGGAGATCCTGAAAGACCACCCCGTTAATGTAGCGCGCGAAAAAAACGGTTCAAAAAAAGCCAATTCCATCTGGTTTTGGGGGCAGGGAAAGGCCCCGGAATTACCCCTTTTCAAGGAGAAATACGGCCTTCGGGGAGGCGTCATCTCTGCTGTTGATCTTCTGAAAGGGATCGGTTTTTATGCCGGCTTTGAATCCATATTTGTGGAAGGGGCAACAGGTTATCTGGACACCAATTATCGCGGAAAAGCCGAAGAAGCCATAAAAGGCCTCAAACACCTGGATTTTATGTTTGTCCATGTGGAGGCCCCGGATGAAGCCAGTCATAACGGAAATATTGAAGAAAAGATACAGGCGATCGAAGCATTTGACGAGAAGGTGGTTGGTACCGTCCTTGAAGGGATGGCGCAATTTGACGACTACCGGATAATGGTTGCCAGTGATCATTTCACCCCCATATGCAAAAGGACCCATACAGGCGAGCCTACCCCTTTTGCCTGGGCCGACAAAGAGGAGATCCGGTCAGGACCTGAGGGACCGGGATTCACTGAAGAATCCGCCAGTCAGTCAGGCCTTATCTTTAAAAAAGGGCACGATTTGATGACGACCTTCCTTGGCCGGCAAAAGTGAGCTAAAGTGACTAAAGTGAACTAAAATGATCTAAAGTTGTGATGCGCTTCGCGGTCAAATTCAAAATATCACAACACTTTACAATCCACAGCGTATACTTTGCTCACGATTTTTTTT
>JAFDJF010000127.1 GCA_019307645.1 Deltaproteobacteria bacterium | reverse complement strand
ATTCGCGAGAAAACAGGAACCGTTAACGGCAATGAGCGGTCACTAACGCCGCTAAAAAAGGCTAACTCAGTGATCTCTGAAAGCTCAAGTTATGGCGGCAAATGGACGAAATAAGATATAAGAAAAATATCTTGATTTTTTATCAGTAACGCCCTTGGAGCGACTCACATGGTCATGAAGAAAGGTAGCAGGAAGCCCCCCCCCATTGTCAAGCTCAAGTACAGGAAAGGGGAACTGATCATCAAAGAAGGTGACTATGGGATCTCTATCTACAAGATCATCACGGGCAAAGTCCAGATTTTTACCCATTCAGGGGACAAGGAAATAGCCCTGGCCCTTCTTGGCCCCGGGGAAATTTTTGGTGAAATGGCATTTCTGAGCAAAGATACTGAGGTCCGGTCTGCATCGGCAAAGGCCGAACAGGATTCTGAACTGGAGGTGTGGCATCCTGATTTGCTTTCACAGGAATATGACAATATGCCTCCTATTATCAAACACATTACGGATGAAGCATTGAACCGTCTCATCCGAATGAACCGGCTTATCGCCCAGATGACTTCGCGCAAGGAGGAAGAAAAAACCTCTGGCAAACAACAGAATTCCGGAAGGCGTCATTACCGAAAGGAAGTGGATTTGCCATGCACCTATCGACCTGTTGGGTCTTCCTCAAGGCTCTGCTTGAATGGTATTGTCAAGAATATCAGTCTTTCGGGTGTTAATGTGGAAATCAGAGAAAAAACAGCGGCCAAATTTTCTTATGATCCGGGTGACGAATTTCACATAGATCTGGCACTGCCGGGCGGCAAAGATGTGCATCTCACTGCAAAGGTTATGTCCTCTAGAAAAGTCCGGCTTGCCGGGATGCTGTCGCTGGGCATGGTATTTACGGACATGAGAGAAGGGACACAGAAAGACCTGGGATTTTTTCTGATGCCGTAACCGGCAATTCACAATCAGTAGAAATCCGGGGCAGAGAAGGATTTTGAGATATGGCCATAGATCAAATAGTTTATTCCTATGTTGTTAAAGAAGAGACCTTTCCCGATGCAGCGGTTATTATCCAGGAAGGGATTAAAAACGACTGTGTGTATGTCATCCTGGAAGGAAACGTAAAAATCAAAAAAAGGATCTCCCGCGGACAGGTGACCCTGGCCAATCTGGAAGAGGGCACCGTTCTTGGAGAGATGGCTTTCCTGGACACTGCCGAAGGGATCCGAAGCGTATCTGCTGTGGCAGCGGATGGCCCCGTTCGGGTGGGGCTCCTGGACAACCAACGTCTAATTCATGATTACGAGGCAGTCTCTCCGCGTATTAAATATCTCATCAAATCACTTGTCAAAAGGCTTCAAGCTGCAAACGAGAAGGTGTGCGACATTGTTGCTGAACCAAAGTAGAGAGGACATCATCAGTATTGATGGTCTCGTAAAAAGTCGGGAAACACCCTCCTTCGTCATTCCGGCGGAGGCCGGAATCCAGTTATATCAATATGTTCTGGATGCCGGATCAAGTCCGGCATGACGATTTCGGACTTTTTACGGAATCGTCAGTATTAATCGTCCTCGTCTTTTCCCCCGAATTTCTTTTGGAGGGCCTCGGCAATTTCTTGTTGATCAGGTTTGGGGCTGAGGGCCTCCCTTCGTTGTGTTTCTTTCTGTGCCCCCCTCAGGATGTCGCTCATAAAGGTATCGTTTTCCATACTCCAGGAACTCCAGCCGTCAACATCGATATATTCATTGTAAGAAGTTGCATAGTAGGGATCGTAGATTCGAACACCCTTTTCCGCGTCGTACTCATAATGGACATATTTACCGTCAAAAATCTCAAAATCTTCCTCTTTGAGACCCAGGCTTTTCAAAAGCTTCTTGTGTGCCTCTTTTATTTCCATCTTGTCCATATCTCCGAAATTCAAAAAAACGTACCCGTTTTACTGGTTGTAAGAAAGCTGGAAAGCTGGGATGCTGGGAAGCTTAATCCCTTTCTCTGATTACTGTTCACTGATCACTAATCCCCAGTTTCCTTTTTGTTGTCTCCAGTTTGTCCTGACTCTGTTCCCATTTCAACAGCAGGTCGTCCAGTTCTTTCCTTACGACCTTGTATTCATTCAGGAGGGGGACACTCCTGCTCTTATCGCTGAAAAGATCAGGCTCTGCAAGTGTTTTTTCCAGCTCTCCCAGCCTTTCTTCAAGTTCAGCGATTTGCTTCTCCAGTCTTCCTATTTCTGACAGGATCGGTTTCAGTGTGACATAGATCTTCTGCCGCTCTTCCGCCCTTTTTCTTTTTTCCCCTTTTCGATCCAGGCCCTTTTTGACGGATGTCTTCTTTGAAACGTCTTCACCATAAATGTTCCGCCGGCCAGAGCCGTCTGTCCATTCCGCTTCCGTACCGGATGCATGGGAATAATATTCCTCAAGGTTTCCCGGGTACTCTATGACCTCTTTCCCGTTGATATCCCAGACCTTTGTGGCCAGGCTGTTTATAAATGACTGGTTATGAGAGACAAACAGCAGTGTTCCGCTGTATTCTGCAAGTGCATTTATCAAAGCCTCGGATGATGAAATATCCAGATGATTGGTCGGTTCGTCCATTACCATGAGATTCCCGGGTTTGACAAGGAGCTTGGCCAGTGAGACGCGAGCCCTTTCACCTCCGGAGAGCACATCGATAACCTTGTCCACGTCCTGGCCCGAAAAGAGAAACGCACCGCAGACCCCTCTTACGAATCCGACGGTTTCATCCGGGACCACGCTGTATACTTCTTGAAGCACGGTTTTTTTTGGGGCAAGCATTTCCGAGTGATGCTGCGCAAAATAGCCCATGCCCACACCGTGCCCAAGTGAAACCTGTCCCTTATCCGGCTCGATTTCACCGGCCACTATCCTGAGCAGGGTGGTCTTGCCACAGCCGTTTGGCCCGATAATCGCAATTCTTTCTCCCCGTAACACCGTCAGGCTGAGGCCCTCATATAAAAGCTTTTCATCGAAACCTTTTGAGACGTCTTTTATCGACACGACAACCCTTCCGCTTCGAGGTACGTCGGGGAAGGAAAATCGGGTCTCCTTTTCTCTGCGGTGGGTCTTTATGAGCTCCATTTTTTTGAGCAATTTGATTTTGCTCTGTGCCTGTCTTGCCTTGCTGGCCTTGGATCGGAATCTTTCAATGAATTTTTCGGCTTCTTTGACCCGCTGCTCCTGTCTTCTGGCCCTGGCCTCCAGGGATTTTCGCTCTTCCTCGCGGGCCTTCAGGTAGGAATCGTAATTACCGCTGTAGAATCTCATGCCTTGCGGTTCAAAGCTGAAAGTGCGCCTGACCTGCCGATTAAGAAACTCCCTGTCATGGGACACGAGGATCATTGCGCCCCCAAAGTCCTGCAGAAACTGCTCAAGCCAGCGTATGGAAGGAATGTCCAGATGATTGGTCGGCTCATCCAAAAGAAGCAGGTCAGGTTTTTGAAAAAGAAGGCTTGCAAGGGCTGCCCTCATCTTCCAGCCGCCGCTCAAAGAAGAAACCTGCCGCATAAAATCAGACGTTTCAAAGCCAAGACCCAGCAATATTTTTTCTGCCGCGTGACGCGGAAATTCCAGTTCAAGCCGGGTTATGTCCTGGTGGATTTCCGCGAGATCTTCGGCCAGTCTGGTTTGTTCCTGTTCGAAAGACACGTCTTCCAAGGATTTTTCCGCCCGGCTAAGCTCATTTTCCGTTTGCACCCGTCCCGGAGCTGAGCCAACAACCGATTGCAGGAGTGGCCCGGACAGGGTCTCTTGAACATCCTGGGGCAGATAGCCGACCCTGGTCCCTTTTGCTACCCGGACTTCCCCGCTGTCCGGATGGACCTCCCCCATGATCAGTTTCAGCAGGGTGGTTTTCCCGGATCCGTTCGGACCCACCAAACCGATTCGGTCTTGCGGATCCACTTGAAACCCGATCTCACTGAAAATCTGCTTTCCGGTAAAGGAAAGGGATACTTTTACAACGGTGAGAAGACTCATTCTAAAGAAAATTCCGGAGTTAAAATCATCGATTCATCACAAAAGCCCAGTCAACAGCCCGGCAAAACAGCCTATTTCAAATGGGCATACGAGTCAAGCGAGGTAAAGGGTGTGCGGCCCGAGATGGAGCAAACCCTGAACCTTGAACCGAGTACATTAGTTAGTGCCCATCCATAAATGGTCTTTTTGTCCAAATGGTCTTTTTGTCCAATATCTGCGTTATGTTCAAAAAATAATCCTCGGAATATCAACCATATGCCTGCGGTTATTTTTTTCGCATGCCTTGATCTTGAACAAAAATCCTCATCTATGGATGGACACTAGTTATAAGTTGAATATTGTAGCAGTTTTTTGATATAGATATAAAATAGCATTAAAAAGTCTTCATTTATATCATGCTAAAAGTTGTCCGGCGAGCACATTTGGGCGCGTCTAATTGGCCGGACCTCAAAAGGAAAAGAAAATTTGAGAAAAAATCCCCCAAAAAGGAAATCCTCCACAGCGGAGCCCAGGTCCGGGCCATTTCGTACTGACAAGAAAAGCCCGTCCCTCCATAGGCGTCTTTTTCGAAAAAAAGAAAGAAAAATCAGTGGGATGGAGGATTCGTCGGCAGTATCCGCTGGCGCGGTACTGGAAGAGGGCTGGGATGTGTCACAGTTCAAGGTCCCGCCGGCAGAAGGCAAGACTCGTTTTCACGATTTCGATCTTCCGGCCCCGCTGCTTCATGCCATCTTTGACCTCGGCTTCGAGTACTGCACCCCAATCCAGGCTGAAATCCTTCCCAGCACCCTGTCCGGTAAGGATGCAAGTGGCCGGGCCCAGACCGGTACGGGAAAGACCGCTGCCTTTCTGATTACCGTTATCACCCGGATGCTGAACAACCCCATCCAGGAAAAACGAAAACCCGGCACGCCCCGGATCCTGATCCTTGCCCCCACCCGGGAGCTGGTGATGCAGATCTCCGAGGAAGCGCGCCAGCTCTCCAGGTACTGTGCTCTGAATATCGTTTCCGTGTTTGGCGGTATGGACTACGAAAAGCAGAGAAAGCAGCTTGGGGCCGGTCCGGTCGATATCATCGTGGCAACGCCCGGCAGACTGCTCGACTTTCAGCGGCGCCGCGACCTTACCCTGAGGAAGATCGAGGTGCTGATCATCGACGAGGCCGACCGGATGCTCGACATGGGTTTTATCCCGGATGTCCGAAAGATCATCAACAGCACGCCGGCAAAAGACAAGCGCCATACGCTACTGTTCAGCGCGACGCTCACCGGGGCGATTACCCGCCTCGCCTCCCAATGGACCCGCAACCCGGTAACCGTCGAGATCGAACCGGAACAGGTCGCGGTTGAGACCGTGGAACAGATCGTCTACATTGTGACCACCGAAGAAAAATTCGCACTGCTGTTCAATATCATCGAGAAAAAGAACCTGGACCGGGTCCTGGTTTTCTGCAACAGGCGTGACGAAGTGAGGCGACTCACGGAGATGTTGACCCGTTACGGGATCAACTGCGACATGCTCTCCGGTGATGTTCCCCAAAGGCAGCGGGTTCGACGTCTTGAGGCCTTCAAGACCGGAAAGATCCGGGTTCTGGTCGCAACGGATGTGGCCGGACGCGGCATTCACATCGAAGGGATGGATCATGTCATCAATTTTAAGTTACCGCATGATCCGGAAGATTACGTGCACCGGATCGGGCGCACGGGCCGGGCCGGCGCCGCTGGCACGTCTATCAGCTTTGCCGATGAGAAGGACGCCTTCTACCTCCCTGCCATCGAGGAGTTCACGGACCGCAATCTGAGCTGTATCCAGCCGGAGGAAGAGTGGCTCACCATGCCAAAGCCTGTCCCTGCGGAGAGAAAGAGCAAGTCCCGCAGCAGAAGGAAAGCCTCCCCTACCGCCCGGAAATCCCAATCCGGTCCCCGCCCGAACAGAGGACGCCCCCGACGCTCATAGCCGTTCGAAACACAGAGAAAAATTCGGATTAACTCCTCGCCACATATCTCTTGAGATAACGGGCCGTGTGGGAGCCTTTGGGCCGAGCCACGAGTTCAGCCGGCGACCCTGTTGCCAGGACCCTGCCGCCCTCAGATCCACCTTCCGGACCCAGATCAATAATGTAGTCAGCCTCTTTGATGATTTCCAGATTGTGTTCAATAAGGGCAATGGAGTTTCCCTTATCCACAAGGGCCTGAAGCACATTGATGAGCATCCGGACATCGGCCGGATGCAGGCCTGTGGTGGGTTCATCCAGGATATAAAGGGTTTTTCCGCTTGATGGTTTGCTGAGTTCCTGGGCAATCTTAATGCGCTGGGCCTCACCGCCGGAAAGGGTTGGACTGGGCTGGCCAAGACGCAGATAACCCAGACCGATGTCGCATACAAACTGTACCGCACGCCGAATGGGCGGTACGGCCTCAAAAAATACTGCGGCCTCGTCAAAGGTAAGCTCCAGGACCTGGGAGATGTCCCTGCCTTTGTATGTGACCGCCAGTGTCTCCGGTTCAAACCGCCTCCCCTCGCAGACATCACAGTGAATATAGACATCCGGCAGGAAGCTCATGACCACCTTTTGGCTTCCCTGGCCCTTGCAGGCCTCGCATTGCCCCTCTTTCACGTTGAACGAAAATCTACCGGGCCGGTATCCCCTTTGGCGTGCCTCGGGGGTCCCGGAAAAAAGGCGGCGTATATGGTCCAGGAATCCCACATATGAGGCAGGCACGGACCGCGGGGTGCGGCCGATGGGACTGTGGTCCACCTCAAGGACCCTGTCCAGCGCTTTCCATCCTCTGATATCCCTGCAGCTTCCGGCCCTGACTTTCTGTCTCGTAAGGCGGTTGAAGACACCTTTGTAGAGGGTTTCTTTCAGGAGCGTGGATTTTCCGGAACCGGACACTCCTGTAATGCAGATGAGCCTTGCCAGGGGGAAATCCACATCAATATCTTTCAGATTGTTTTCACAAGCACCCAGGACCCGTATGCAATCGGCACCCTTATAGGGCCTGAGGGGTGATGTGATCCGGTGAGGACGGCCGTCAAAGCAGGCGCCTGTGACCGATTCAGGGACCTTTTTAAGATCAGTCAGGCTGCCGGATGCCACGACACGTCCCCCCTCTGAGCCCGCCCCCGGGCCGAGGTCGATCAGGGAGTCCGCCTCACGAATGGTCTCTTCGTCATGTTCCACCACTAAAATGGAATTCCCCCTTTTTTTGAGCTCCCTGAGGGCGTCAAGGAGCATCCGGTTGTCCCTGGCATGGAGGCCGATGGTAGGTTCATCCAGTATGTAGCATACCCCGGTTAGATTGGAGCCAAGCTGGGCTGCCAGCCTCACACGCTGGGCCTCACCGCCGGACAAAGTGTTGCCGCTCCGGCTCAGGGAAAGATAATTAAGCCCCAGCCGGTCCAGCAGAGACAGACGGCCGAGGATTTCCGCCACAACCGGTCCGGCAATGGGGGCCTCACGGCGATCAAAAGAGAATTTCTTGAGTATCTTACTGATATCCCCTGCCGGGTGCCGGACCAGGTCCCAGATGGAATACCCGCCGATCTTCACCGAAATTGCCTCGGGTCTCAGGCGGCTTCCGCCGCAACGGGTGCAAATCTCACTCGCATCGTTGTCCGGATCTTCCAGTTCGCCCAAGCCCTCGCAGCCAGGACACGCCCCATGAGGACTGTTAAAGGAGAACAGCCTTGGATCCAGGGCGGCAAGACCCAGACCGCATGCCGGGCAGATACCGCGCAGGCTGAAGACCTCTTCACTTCCTTTGTCGTCCACAATCAACAGATTGCCTTCCCCCTCTTCCAGGGTCCGGGCCACCATTTTGGAAAGGTTTTTAACAGGCAACTTCCCCACAACGAGTTCAATGGTATGTTCGTGATAGCGGCTCAGTGCCATGCCTTCCTCAATGGTTCTGAATCCTCCGTCAATGCGGGCACGGGTAAATCCCCTGCGCAGGGCTTTGACGAACAGATCCTTGTGAAATCCCTTGCGCCCCGTCACCTTTGGCGCCAGGACCGTGGCGGATTTTTTGCCGTAACGTCTGCGGATCCGGGAAATCATTTCCTTGTGTGTCTGGGCCGTCATCCTGCGGCCGCAGCCGGGGCAGTGTTGCCGGCCCAGCTTGCTGTAGAGAAGCCTCAGAAAATGATAGATCTCGGTGAGCGTTGCCACAGTGGAGCGGCGGCCGGCATGGCTGATGCGCTGCTCGATGGCAACTGCGGGGGGGAGCCCGGTCACCACATCCACCTCGGGCCGTTCGAGAATCTTCATATATTGCCTCACATAAGGCGTCAGGCTTTCCAGGTAACGGCGCTGGCCTTCGGCAAACAGAATGTCGAAGGCAAGGGTGGATTTTCCCGAACCGGATACCCCGGTAAGCACCACAAGCTGGTTTCTGGGAATTGTGAGACTTACATTCCTGAGATTGTGCTCCCTGGCGCCTTTTACGGAAATGAGCGGCTGATACCCGGGGGCAGGTTCTGAAACAGCTGGTGGTGAAGGCAAAGACAGCAGTCTGTTGCGACCCGCCTGAAAGGCCTTCAGAAACCTGCCCGTGTGGGATTTTTTGTGTGCCGCCAACTTTTCGGGCGGGCCGGAAACGACGATCCTGCCTCCGGCATCACCTCCTTCAGGGCCAAGGTCTATCACCCAGTCTGCGGTTTTGACCACATCCATGTTGTGTTCAATGACAAGCACTGTATTGCCCTGGTCCACGAGATCCTGCAGGGCGGAAAGGAGTTTTTCTATATCGTGGAAATGGAGCCCTGTGGTGGGCTCATCAAAGATAAAGAGCCTGGCGCTTTTATCACCTTTTTTCAGAAAACGGGAAAGTTTCAGGCGCTGGGCTTCGCCTCCTGAAAGGGTGTTGATGGGTTGGCCAAGCCGGATATAGCCGAGACCCACACGGGCCAGGGGCTCCAGGGCTTTCGTGATCCGGGGTTGATCTTCGAAGAAGTGGAGTGCCTGATCCACGGTCATGGAAAGGATGTCGTGAATGTTTCTGCCCTTAAAGGTAACCGCCAACACGTCATCTTCAAAGCGCCGTCCGCCGCATTCCGGACAGGTGACAAAGACATCGGACAAAAACTGCATCTCCACCTTTTCAAAGCCTTCTCCCCGGCATGTCTCACACCTGCCTCCTGCCGTATTAAACGAGAAATGGCTCGGCGTAAGTCCGCCGGCATTGGCCTCAGGCGTCTCGGCCAGAAGGTGGCGGATAGGGTCCATGGCCTTTGTATAGGTCAGCGGGTTCGCCCTTGGGGTTCTTCCGATAGGTCGCTGATCCACCAGGGCCGCATCGGAAATATGTGCCAGTCCTTTGATCGCCTTATGCGTGCCGGGTCGGCCCTGAGGGTCTCCTTTTTCCCATTTGACGGCCCGGTAGAGGACATCTTCAGCCAGGGTGGATTTGCCGGACCCTGATACGCCGGTAAGGCAGACAAACAGTCCCAGCGGGATACGGACATTGATACCTTTGAGGTTGTGCTCTGTTGCCCCTTCGATAGTCAGCCAGCGGGTCTTTTTCGGGTTCCTGCGTCTGTCAGGCACGGGAATGCGCCGTTCACCCCTGATATACTGAGCCGTAAGGGATCCGTTCAGGTCTTTTGTCGGGCCAAAGTACATGACCCGGCCGCCCTGCTCTCCGGCCCCCGGTCCCAGGTCCAGGAGATAGTCGCTGTTGCTGATGATCTCATAGTCGTGTTCTACAACAACCACCGTGTTGCCGAGATCCCTGAGCCGTTTTAGAATGGCGATGAGGCGGCGGGTGTCACGGGGATGGAGGCCGATGCTGGGTTCATCCAGAACATAGAGTGTGTTGACAAGCGAAGAACCCAAAGCCGATGCCAGGGCCACGCGCTGAACTTCTCCCCCTGACAGGGTGCGGGACTGCCGGTCCAGTGTAAGATAGCCCAGGCCCACGTCTTTAAGGTATCGGAGCCTGCTGTTGATCTCATCCAGGATCATCCTGCCGGCCGCGTCCTTCACCTGAAACGTTTGAAAGAAATCACCTGCCTCGCGCACATTCTTGGCATAGACCTGTCCGATGTTGAGCCTGCCAAGCCTGTATAACAGGGACTCATCCTTGAAGCGCATCCCGCTGCAATCCGGGCAGACCGTGTAGGAGCGATACCTGGATAGAAATACCCGTACATGCATCTTATATGTCTTTGTTTCCAGCCACCTGAAAAATCCTCTGATCCCGTAATAGTTCGGGGTCCCGTCAATGATTTTCTGCTTCTGGGCACTGGTCAGACGCTGAAATGGGGTGTTTGTGGGAATCTTGTTTTTCCGGCAAAAGGCCGCCAGATCCTCGAATTCCATCCTCGACCTTTGTTTGTCTCCCCATGGTTTGATGGCCCCCTCCTCAAGGGAGAGCCGGTGGTCGGGGATAATGAGGTCCAGGTCTATGTCGATGTTCCGGCCGAAACCGCGGCAGGTATCACAGGCCCCAATGGGACTGTTAAAGGAAAACAGGTTTGGAAGCGGGGCATTATATGAGATCCTGCACCTGGCGCATTCAAGGGTGTTGCTGAAGGCAAGTTTCCTGTTTTCTCCGGTCCAGACGTTTATCCTGCCCTTTCCGAATCGAAAACCCTGTTCTGCCGAGTCCACGATTCGCGACTGGTCTTTTTTGCGAAGGAGCAGACGGTCTGCCACAACGTGAAGCTCACCGGGGCCGGGGTGAGCTTCCTCGATGGGCATGATACGCCCGTTATGAAAACATCGGACAAAGCCCATGCTGCCCAGTTCCAGGCGGATTTGTTCAGCGGGGACACCTTTACCCGGATAGGGGTAGGGGAAGGTGATAATCACTTCGGATTCGGCCGGAAGTTTCTTGAGTTGTTTCCAGACATGCTCCGGGGTCTCCGGGGCCACGGGCTTCCCGCATTTTTTGCAGTGGAGCTGACCGAGGCGGGCATATAACAGCTTCACATAGTCTGTGATCTCGGTCATGGTCCCCACAGTGGAGCGAGAGGTTCGCACAGGATCTTTTCGGTCGATTGCAATAGCAGGCGGTATGCCCTCGATCCTGTCT
>JAFDJF010000683.1 GCA_019307645.1 Deltaproteobacteria bacterium | reverse complement strand
CAATCTAAAATAATGTATTGTGCCCGTTAAAAAGAAAAGATTACTCATACATTCTTGCCTACTTTTCCGTTTTTCCTCTCTATTATTACTCGACATATCAGAAATCCGCCATCGCTCTCCTGTCATAAAATTTCGTGTGCAGGTTATAACATATTAAAAATACGGGAATAAATACATGCAGGGCAGTTGTGGAACCTTTATTCTGTTTTTTTGGCAAGCATTTTGCAGTGTCGAAACATGATTATAAAACCGTAAAATATCAGCAGTCACCAATCGGCGGATAAGCAAATGAAATCCATGAATTAAAAGGAGGCGGGAAATCATGGCAGGATTGGCAGAGGAAATAGATTCCACCCAGGATGTCTCGAATAGAAAAGGAGGAAAATACCTGACATTAAGTATAGGCGATGAAGAATACGGCATCAGTATCCTGAAAATCAAGGAGATTATCGGGATGTTGCCGATTACGACGGTTCCTCAAACCCCCGAATTTGTAAAAGGCGTGATTAACCTCAGGGGCAAAGTAATTCCGGTGATTGATCTGAGGTTGAGGTTCAGCATGAAGGCAATTCCCTATACGGAACGAACCTGCATCATTGTAGTCGAAGTCGAAGGTAAAGAAAACACAATCCAGACAGGTATTGTTGTAGATTCCGTTTCAGAGGTGTTGAATATTAAAGACGATGAGATCGCGGATACGCCCACATTTGGTATGAACATGAATACCGAATACATTCTCGGGATTGCCAAGATGGAAGATAGTGTCGAGATTCTACTTGACATTAACAAGGTCATGAACGTTGGGGAGATTGAAGCCCTGAAGGATTCAACGGACAGGTAAGGGTCTTTCTTTGCCCGGACGGTGATCTTTACCCTAACGTTGCATAAATCCTGTCGACAAAAACCGTTTCACTCTAACACGTTTTTGTTCGAAGTTTTATGCAACGTTAGGGTTTACTCAGAGAGGTGGAAATGAAGGGCGTCAAATTGAGTGTAAAAATAATTGCAGGCTTTACGGTCGTTTCTCTGATAACTCTGGTTATTGGTTTTGTGGGTTGGCTCAATGTCTCCCGGATGAGCACGCTCCTGAATGAGGTCAGCTTTACTCATCTCCCAAGCATACAGATTTTGCTCAGTTTGAGCGAGGCTCAGACGAAGGTCGACAGCATTGAGAAGGCTATGCTCAACCCCTCTTTGGATAAAGAAGGATTACAGAACATGTATCCTGAATTGAAAGCCGTATGGAACCGGATTAATAAAGAAATAAAAGGTTACCAGGAACTCCCCCGGACACGTGGTGAGGAGGCCCTGTGGGTGCAGTTTACCCAGGCATGGAAAAAGTGGGAAGCAGATCATAAAAATTTCGTCAGCATTTCCAGGAAAATCGATGAAATGGAAAATCTTGCCTGGGAAAAAATGGAAGATCAGAACTTGAAAGTAAACAGTGTTTCATTCAGTAAATCGAAGTTTCTGCTCAAGGGGATTGTCGCTTCTAAAATTAGACTGGCGGAAAATACAGCGATTAAATCCTCTACCAGCAGCTCTAAAGCAAAGATCATTGTTGTAACAGGAATGATTATTGGAACGATTTTGGCCTTTGCCGTGGGTATTATTTTGAATACCGCCATTGGCAGACCCATAAACCGTATAAGTGAAGGCCTGAAAATAGGTGCAGAACAGCTTGCCTCTGCATCTTTGCAGGTTTCTTCATCCAGTAACTCTTTGGCAAGAGGTGCATCCGAACAAGCCACATCAATTGAGGAAACATCCTCTTCACTGGAAGAGATGTCCTCAATGACCAAACAGAGCGCAGAAAACGCCAACTATGCCGACGCCCTTATGAAGGAGGCAAACGTTGTTGTAAAAGAGGCCAATGATTCCATGGGCAAACTTACTCAATCCATGGAAGAGATAACCAGTGCAAATGAACAGACACAGAAAATTGTTAAAACCATTGATGAAATAGCGTTTCAGACCACCCTGCTGGCATTGAATGCAGCGGTTGAGGCCGCCAGGGCCGGCGAGGCAGGCGCAGGGTTTGCGGTTGTGGCCGAAGAAGTAAGGAATCTGGCCTTGAGATCTGCCAAAGCGGCGAAGAGCACCGCTGATTTAATTGAAAGCACCGTCAAAAAGGTAAAAAATGGCTCAGATCTGGTGTCTGCAACAGATACGGCTTTTATCAAAGTGTCTGAAAGCTCATTTAAAGTCGGTGAACTGGTGTCTGAAATTGCAGCTGCTTCAAATGAGCAGGCCCAGGGGATTGAGCAGGTAAACAAAGCGGTGTGTGATATGGACAGGGTAACCCAGCACAATGCCGCTGCTT
>JAFDJF010000682.1 GCA_019307645.1 Deltaproteobacteria bacterium | reverse complement strand
GACATGAGGCCGCGCACAAACCGCACCCCTTGCAGGATGCCGGAATGTTTTTCGCCCTTTTTCCCAGTCCTTCAACTTTTTCAAGTACGATTGCGTTGAATGAGCAGACTTCAGCACAAAGGCCACAACCGATGCATTTTTCAGCGTCCACCTGCGATACAAGCGGAGAGACCTGGATAGACGGCTTTGAAAGCACTGTCGCGGCTCTGCCTGCAGCAGCCATTGCCTGCTCAATGCTCTCATCGATAGGTTTTGGATAATGGGCAAGTCCGCACACGAACAATCCGTCTGATACAAAATCAACCGGTCTCAGCTTTGCATGTGCCTCCATGAAAAATTGATCTTCGTTCAAGGGAAGCTTGTAAAATGACGCAAGCTGTTTATTGTCAAAGGGTTCGATAGCCGTTTTCAGATTCACCATGTCGGCCTTTATCAAAAGATTCTGCTGCAGAATAGGATCAAAAACCTCGACATCAAGACCGTCGTCACTTTCTGTGACTTTCGGCTTTTTATCCAGCGCGTATCTGATAAAAACAACACCTTTTTCTCTTGCCTGTTTATAAAGGACTTCTCTTTCTCCAAACGTCCTCATGTCCCTGTACAGGATAAAAACATTGGCATCAGGTTTTTCTTCTTTTATGGAAATGGCCTCTAACACAGATGATGTGCAGCAGATCCTGGAACAGTAGGGTCTGTTTTCATCCCTTGAGCCCACGCATTGAATAAAAACAATGTTATTGGCATTCTTCAGTTCGTCAGGATCCTGTTCCAGTTCATGCCAGCGTGTTACATGCGGATTTTTCCCGTAGAGGTATTCATTCGTACCTGCGGCCTGACCGCCGGTTGCAATGATTGCGGCTCCGTGATTGATGGTACTTGTGGAATCTTCGCTCTTGATTTCAGTCTCAAAATTTCCGACAAATCCTGCGGCGCCAACTATTTCCGCATTCAGCATCACTTTAATATCAGAATGCTTTTCAATCTTGTCAATCAGTTCAAAAAGGTATTCCTGAACATCCTGGCCGCCCCATGTACTGGAAACATCTCTTGCCGCCCCGCCAAGAGCTACGGATCTTTCCACAAGTGTTACAGGAAAACCCTGATCCGCAAGACTGATAGCCGCCGTCATACCTGCAAGGCCTCCCCCTACAACCAGGGCAGACTTGTTAACCTCCACAGATAAGTCCGGAATAGGTTCCAGCAGGGAAACCCGGGCAACAGCCATGCGAACCAGATCCTTGGCTTTTTCTGTGGCTTTTTCCTTTTCATCTGAATGGCACCAGGTACACTGGTTCCTTATGTTTGCCATTTCAAACAGGTATGAATTGAGCTTTGCGTTTCGTATGGTCTCCTGGAACAGCGGTTCGTGAGTTCTGGGTGTGCATGCAGCAACAACAATCCGGTTGAGATTATGTTCTTTAACTACCGCCACAATTTTTTCCTGGGTGTCCTGACTGCAAGTGAAGAGGTTTTCCTCCACAAAGGAGACACCCGGGAGGCTCTTGGCATATTCGGATATGGCAGGGACATCTGCAATGCCCCCGATATTGACACCGCAGTTGCAGACAAACACGCCGATACGCGGATCTTGACCTAGTACATCAGTTTCTTGGGGGAAGACCTTTTCCTTTACCAAGGTTCCCCTTGCAGAAGCCAGGTTAATGCTGGCGGAACATGCTGCAGCGCTTGCTTCGACTACCGACTGGGGGATGTCTTTACAGCCCTGCAGGACACCGGCAACATAAATTCCCTGACGCGACGTAGAAACAGGCGTAAGGTTGTCTGTCTTGACAAATTTGTACTCGTTTAGTTCGATCCCGAGTTTTTCAGCTGCATCAATTGCTGAATCAGCAGGCTCCATGCCCACTGACAGCACAACCATGTCAAACTCTTCCTCTTTTCTTTCTCCTTCCTCAGTCACATAGGTGAGCTTGAGAGTGCCCGTTTCATCAGCCTCGGATATTGTATGGAGCCTTGAACGTATGAACCGAACGCCTTCATCCTTTGCACGTTCATAATACTTTTCGAAATCCTTACCATGGGTCCGTATGTCCATATAGAAGATTGTTGGTTCAAAATCCTTGCCGACATGTTCTTTGGCAATTACGGATTCCTTGATTGCATACATACAGCAGACAGATGAGCAGTACTCGTTGTCGCACCTGTTCAGATCACGTGACCCCACACACTGAAGCCATGCGATCTTTGAAGGCTCCTGTCCGTCGGAAGGACGCTCCACATGTCCGGCAGTTGGCCCGCCTGCGGACAAAATCCTTTCAAACTCAAGGCTGGTAACAACGTTCGGGAATTTACAGTACTGGTA
>JAFDJF010000681.1 GCA_019307645.1 Deltaproteobacteria bacterium | reverse complement strand
GCGTAATTTTCAGTTAATTGCCGAGGTCTGAATTTAAAGACATTGACAGGTCATCTACAACTGATTACTGGTTACTGATCACTGGTTACTGCCAACTGACAACAAACAACAGCCAATATCGAAACATCTCACAGGATGCAAAATATTCCAGCAAACTCACCTGGCAGCCACTCGGCAGACCTCATAGAAAAAGCACGTGCCTTTATAGAAAAAGTTTACGGCTTCAGTCAGTTCAGGCCCGGCCAGGAGGAAATCCTGGAATCCGTGCTTGACGGTTCGGACACACTGGTGATCATGCCAACGGGTGGCGGAAAGTCTCTCTGCTACCAGGTCCCGGCATTCATCAGGCCGGGTCTTACTCTGGTTATTTCTCCCCTTATCGCCCTGATGAAAGACCAGGTGGATACGCTTCGCGTGCTGGAGCAACCTGTTGCAGCAATCCACAGCCTGATGAGCCTCAAAGAGCAGGAAGAAGCCTTGAGCCAAATCTCAGGGGGGAAGATCCGTCTGGCCTATATCTCGCCTGAAAGGCTCAAAAATCCACGGTTTATAGAAACAATCAAACAAACAGCCCTGTCAATGGTGGCGGTGGACGAGGCCCACTGCATCTCCCAGTGGGGCCATGATTTTCGGCCTGATTATTTGAGGATAAACCAGGCGCTCACAACCATGGGAAAGCCTCAGGTCATCGCGCTGACCGCAACGGCAACAGATAAGGTTCGCTCAGATATCATTGAACAACTCCGGTTGAGATCTCCTCAGCAGTTTATTACGGGCTTTGATCGCCACAATCTTTTCTGGGAGGTTGCTTCCGCCAATGGGGAAGATGAAAAGCTGGCAATCTTATTAAAGCGTCTAAAACGCCTATCCGGGGCCGCCATTATCTACACCGGCACCAGAAAAAAGGTTGAAAACACTGTCGACAAATTACGGCATGCGTCCTTGAGGGTCGAAGGCTATCATGCAGGCATGGAAGAGGATAAACGGATAAGTGTCCAGGAAAACTTCATGGAAGGCCGCATGGATCTGGTGGTTGCCACAAATGCCTTCGGCATGGGGATCGACCGCTCAGATATCCGGATGGTCATCCATCATACCTTCCCCGGAAGCATTGAGGCCTATTATCAGGAGGGCGGCCGGGCCGGCCGGGACGGGGATCCGGCAACATGCCTGCTCCTGTACAGCCCTTCGGACAGAGCGTTGCAGGAATTTTTTATTGACGCCCGTCACCCATCGCGTGAAACCGTATTTGAGGTCTATAATCGCCTGCGCGAACGGCCGGAGGAAATGCTCTGGATGACCTACCGTGAAATCGGAACAATGGAAGAACCAAAAATCCCGGAAATGGCAGTGGCTTCATGCATCAAGATCCTGGAAGATGCTGAGGCGGTCGTCAGACTCAATCGTTTCGATAATCAGGCTGAAATTTTTTTCCACGAAGCTCCGCTCCGGCTTTTAGGCGCTCTGCCGCCCAACGCTACAAGTAGGAAAAAACTCATTGCCCGCCTCATTGAAAGACATGGCGAAGATCAACTTAAAAACGGGATCCGATTCTTACCCGAGGAAGCGGCAGAAATGGCGGGAATTTCTCTTAATGCTTTAAGAAGATCCCTTAGCCTGATGGATGACCGCCATGAAGTCGCCTATATTCCCCCCTTCCGAGGCAGAGGGCTCAGGATACTCAACCGTGAAGAACCGGAAAAGCTGGGCATCAATTTTCAGGCACTCCAGGTTCGAAAGGCCTATGAACTGGAGAAACTGGACCAGGTCATGGCATACGCCACAACCGGCACCTGCAGGCGCGGCTTCCTGCTCAACTATTTCGGAGACAGCCCGAAAGCTGAAAATTGTTTGGCCTGTGATCTCTGCAAGAAAAAAGAGAACAAGACCCACGCCGCTCAGGAGGGAACAGACCCTGTTATGGCACTGAAAGTCTTGAGTGGCATTGCCCGATTGAAAGGACGTTTCGGCCTAGGTATGACGGCAAAGGTTCTCACCGGATCCAAAGACCAGATGCTCTTTCAGTTCAGGCTCCACAGGCTTTCAACATATGCGCTGCTTTCGGATTTTACCCAGGATCAGATAAAGGAATGGATAAGAGAACTCATTGCCAAAGGTTGTGCTGTTTCACGCCGTACGGCTATGGGGGAAAAGAAATATCCGGTCCTTGAACTCACAGACCGCGGCTGGAACGTCATGAAAGGCGCGGAAGAGATCGGCCTTTCACCAGCGAAAACGGAGCACAAACAACCACCGACCGAGGAAACCGTGCTTCATGCGGCAGAAATGCGTGCCGTTGAAAGGCTCCGCGAACTGCGTACCCAGA
>JAFDJF010000680.1 GCA_019307645.1 Deltaproteobacteria bacterium | reverse complement strand
AAAGCCCTACGTTGACTGTTGCTGCGGCCGGTAGTCAACTAACGCCGTACCGGGCACTATCACTTATTGCCGAACAGGGACTGCCCTGTACCGGATTCGGGCAGGCGGACAGCCCTGACGGTGCCGTCAAGATTGCTCGAGAACAGGGATTCCCGGTGGCTGTCAAAATCAGTTCTCCGGATATCCTCCACAAGAGCGATGTCGGCGGGGTGCGCCTCAATATCGATTCACCTGAAGAGGTGGAAAAGGCCTATGAAGACATAATATCATCGGTTCGCAGCACAGAGCCTCAAGCCCAGGTTGGAGATGTGCTGGTGAGCAAGATGGCACCTTTTGGATTAGAAGTTATAGTCGGGATGAACAGAGATCCCCAATTCGGACCGGTCATTCTCTTTGGCCTGGGCGGTATCATGGTAGAAATCTTTCAAGATGTAAGCCTAAGGCTCCTTCCCTTGACAAAGGATGATGCTCTATCCATGATTCAGGAAATAAAAGGCTACGGTCTCATTGCCGGCTATCGCGGCCAACAACCGGTGGATGAAAATGCTCTTGCGGACTGCCTTCTGGCGGTGGCCCGAATGGCAGAAAACAACCCTAAACTTATTGAAATCGATCTGAATCCGGTTGTCGCATATCCGGATGGGATCTTGGTGGTAGATGCCAGGGTTATTGAAAATAAAGGTAGTTAACAAAACTGATGATGAATGAATTTGATAGTCTTGTTTTAAGGCTCAAGAAGAAGTACCCCATGTTGCATAATTTTACCGATCGCACCTTTGGCGTGGAGATCGAATTCTTCGGGCTGCAATATGTTGTCATACCGACAAATAATGGAATCATTAAGCCTTACAATATTTCCTCTCGAGGCAAAGACGGGCGACACATGCTCGATCTTATTAAGGATTACAAGCTACCCATAAATGATGACAGGGAATCCTGGCACTTCGAGAAAGATGGGTCGGTCAGGGGAAAAGGTCATACCGGATGCGGCGCCGAACTCACCAGCCCGATTTTATGTGGAATAAACGACTTGGCCCAGGTCTACCAGGTATTTAAGTTTCTTTGTGATATTGAGGGAATCGATATCGATGACTCCTGCGGCCTCCATGTCCATCACGGTGTCGACCCGGCAAAATATAGCTGCGTTCATTTGCAGCACCTCGTCCGGATCATTCATCCTTTTGAAAAGCAATTTTATCTGTTGATCCCGGGTGATCGTCAGAATGCAGATACTTGCCGGCCCATGGAAATCGACGTGGAGGCTTTTTTAGACATCTGTGATGGCAACGCAGAATCCGGATGTGAGATCAAACAACTCTGGTACTCCGCTGAAAATCGATGTGAAGAGGAATTAGATAAGTATACGCGCTATGACAAAACCCGTTATCACGGACTGAATCTCCACTCCTACTGGTATCGTTCCACCATTGAATTTCGTTATCACTCAGCAATACTGCACAACATCGATGAAGCCATGCAGTGGATCATTTTCACCCAGTTCCTCGTTGAGCTGAGTCAGGGGAATGCCCCAAACATCAACTATACCCCTGAAGCAAACAAGTGGGTGCAGATGATATACGATATTTACAGGGATCTCGGCTATCAAGATCAGATTAAGGAGGTAGCAAACTAACTGGCTCCAAACACACTGGGGAAATAAGCAAAATAATTTAAGGCAGAATAATTATTTTTTCCCAAATTATTTTACCGGGGATAAGAAGCGGGGACGACCATGTGTGACATATTAGCCATCTCGGCGGGATATAACTATACACCTCAGAAATACCTTCCCATCTTTGCGGAAAAGGGAAAGGACAACATGAACGGCTGGGGCATCGGTTTTTTTCGTGAAGATCAGGCTTTGGTCGAAAAGTCTTCGGAGCAGGTGTTCAGCGATCAACAAGTTCATGAAAGCTTCCAGAGACTTTCGCGGGTAATCGACAGCCGGATTATCATTTCTCATGTGAGCTGCCCCAAAAGCGGCGGTCGTCACAGTGCTCAACTCCATCCCTTCTCGCTTACCTTTTTAGATCACAACTGGCTGTTTGCTCATGTGGGTGTTGTTGAAAACATTAACGAATATCAGACCAGCGGAACACCACGGCTGGAAGTCGATGTCTATACGGCCAGAATTTTCGAATATTTAAGAGATCAATTGGAATCGCTGCACCGCATGAACCCGTACATCAGTGTATACATTGCCCTGCGCATCGCTATCCAAAAACTTGTAGAAAACTATCCCGGAGACTACTCTTTTTTTCTTGCCAATGAATCGTTTCTCTTTGCCTTTTGTAATTTTAGACAGCTGATGATTCTAAAAGAGTCT
>JAFDJF010000126.1 GCA_019307645.1 Deltaproteobacteria bacterium | reverse complement strand
AGATGCCAAAAAGTGAATTTATTTTTTCGCGAGCCCTAAGCATCTATTAAACATCGGCCAACTATGTCTCCGGCTTTTCTGCGGAGCGCCAGTGCAAACGGGTCTCCGTTTTTCAAGCCGTCCTCCACTGCGTCCAATACATCATAATAGAGATTCCACCCGAGCCGTTCCCTGTCATAGCTTTGTCTGAGCAGGCTGTTTTTACCTGAAACAAAATTGAGTGAATTTTGAACCCGCGATGCGCCCATTCTAACAAATTCAAATCCCCGTTCATCCTCACCCGCGATAAAAAACGAGGCCGCCCTCAGACAGAAGCGCAGGAATACAACGGTTGTCGGGATCATGGATATGAAACATCCCGTAAACGGATCAACAGCACGCTTCAGACTTGAGATATCATCGCTGAGCACCCGGGCATATTCGGAAAAGAACAGGGTGCGGACATAATCCCCGACAAGTTTGCCCGAGGCTGCGGCCTTAATTGCCTCCTGGGCAAATGACGTTTTGTCGTGGCGCATGATCAAACCGCTTTCATGGACGTAAGCCAGTTTTTCCCCCGGAGTGGGCAGTACGGACAGGATATAGGCCTGGTCTTCCGCGCGGCCTATGAACGAAGGTGTAAAAGGACGATGTCGACGAAGGCTTTTAACCAGGATACCGTTGGTTCCTCCGGTTACGTGGATGCGCTGAATGCACGTTTTTCTTCCGTCAAGCCCGTCTGAGCCGTAGCGCGTCATCATCTCCGCCTCGGTTGAGAGTGCCTGCGGCAAAAGGCTGAAAAATATCCTTTCCTCCGAAGAAGGTGTACGGTCCGGAAACACAACATCTGGAGTAAACAGACCCTTGTCGATGTCCTTTTCATTTACAAGCGCGCCGGCAATCATGCCCATTTCAACCGGGCGCCCTTCGGAATCAACCCCGTGCGCTCCCCAAAGGGCAGTTTTAAAGTGCTCAAAGGCAGAGGCATTTGACTGCTCAACAAGTTCTTTCTGAGGGAAGACCTGATCAAGGTCGATCTTGAATGTGGCCTTTATTTCCGGATCGATCAAGACGTTCCAGTATGCAGAAACTGCTTTTAAGAAAGTGTAGTGACGCCCATACTCGCCGTCCACCCCGAACATCCCCAGCAGTTCCTCTGCATTATCGAGTCCCATATAATGCCCTGCAGCCGGCACAAGGATATCTTTGATAATTAATCCCGTGTCAGCTTCTGTAAATACATATACATCAATGTTCTTAAGATCCGGAAAGCGAGAGATTCCCTCTTCAAGATACTCCTTGGCGAGTTTCTGCAACCCCCGATGGGTCACAGAGACAGACAGTACACATGTGATCCTGTCTCCCGGCATGTTACCCCTGCCGCGTTCAAATTCCACAGCTTCGCTTAAGCCGCGAAGCCCGTAGAAAACCTCGTTTTGATCAGGTTTGACACCTATCCGAACGGGATGGTCATACCAGTATGACTGCGATTCCCGGGCGGCCTGAAAAATCCTGTGTTTCAGATCGCTGCTGAGGGCAAGAACCTCAGGGGGCGCGGATTCGTCCGGCACTGTAAGGAGAACATTTGATGTGAAGAGCAGTTGTCGACCGGGATCAGTGATGGGAGAGGCGTTCAGCTCAGTAATCCTGACAATACGTTTTGCACGTAGCTGCTTGATACGTTCCTGCTTTGCTTCGGATATGCCGGTGCCCTCGGGGAAAAAGACAGACCATACCTTTTCTGTTGTTTTTTCTGCGCAATTTTTGCTCTCAGGATCGGACAGCCATTCACGAAGTGCTTTTACACTGTCTGAAAAATCCGGGTATCGTGTGCATACTGTTTCTATTTCTTTATGGATCAATCCTTTTGCCGACAGGTAAAATTTCGCTAGATCTTTCCACCTGGACGATTCCGCCATGTGTTCGAGAAAGCCTTCGGCGCGGTTTGAACTACTATGCCTGCTGCCTGCAAGTGTGACTAAAAACGCTGTATTCAGGGCTTTAACAGTATCTGCGTGATGGGCGATGTTTTCATCAAACTGACCGTCAGGGTCGAAGCCGGGCAAGAGATTTCCCCGCTCGTCAGGTTCGAACAGATGATATATTATAGTCTCGAAGTGGTCGATCATTTGAATGGCCTCTGTACAGGTAAAGCATTCATCGGATAAGAGCTGTAACTTCCTCCAGATTTTTCCTTAGCGTTTGAATAGATTCTACGGCCCCATCCAGGCTGCCCAGCAGGGCCTGGGCTTCGATCTTTTTTGCCTCTTTGTATAGCGCCATAAATCCGAGATTACCTGCTGCTCCTTTTATTGAATGGGCCACACTCGCAGCATTTTCTGCATCTCCCGCCCCAACGGCAGACTGCAGCTCATCAAGGTCTGTCATCCCTTTTTCAATGAAGAGCTCAATTAGCTCCAGATACTCATTTTTTTCTAGCCCCAACTCCTCCGCCAATTCCTTAACGTCCATGGAGCCTCCTTATTAAAATCAAGCGAGTAACGAACACCCACAATCAATCATGGATCGGACCCTCTCCCATCATCCGGAACCATTGTCTCATGTAATGGAGGCAGGAAATAACAGTCAAAAGGCCGGTGGCCCAGAACAGGCAAATGCTGAACTGGTGAAGATGAGGTGAATGGTCTGCGGAAACTGCTACAAATAATGCTACAAATACAGTTGCAAGTTGCATGCATGTTGTCATTTTACTGACAATGGACGGCTTGAATGTGAAATCCTGGCTGTTCAAAAACAGGATTAACACGCCCAGTAAGATCAAAAAATCCCTGCTGATGACAACAACGGCCAACCAGGCGTAGACGTCATTTTTTGCAGAAAGCACCACAAAAGCAGAGACCAGAAGGATTTTGTCTGCGAGAGGATCCAGAAAGGCCCCGAGTTTGCTCTTCTGGTTAAACAGCCTGGCAATTAATCCGTCGATTGCATCACTTATTCCTGCCACTACGAATAGAATGAGCGCCGGCAGATACGCATCGTTGAGTAGGAAGATAATGAAAATGGGCGTCAGTATAATTCTAAGAATGGTAATAAGGTTGGGTATTGTCATTCGACCTCAAGCAATATCTTTCCGTCTTCAGTCCGGTTAAAATCCAGTAAAAGGGGGAGATTTTCATGGTTCAGGACACTCTCCATGAATTTGTTCTCATCACCCTCAAATTCCACTTCAATGGATATGGAATCCTTTCTGACCCTTGTCTGTCTTACAGATTTTATGCCGGGCACGTCTTTTCTGAGAAAATTTCTGAAATCTACGAACTGCCTGTAGGTTTTGAGACCTGTCAGGGTGACGTCCAGAATGTGGAACTCCTTGTGACCTGAGCCTGCGGCCTGGAAGATGGCCGGTGTCAATCTTGAGGCCAGATAATTTACCAGTTTCTTGAGGGCTTCTGATATTTTTGCATTGCCTTCCGGGTCCGTTTCAATCGGTTCAATGTGCATTCCCTGGCAGATCAAGCCACCCTCGTTCACGGACATAGCCTTGAGAGTCAGGAATACCTCTTTTTCATCAATAATACCGGTCTTGCCACGGATTACGACATCAGCAGAGAAAAGCCTTCCCCATGTTAAAATATTTTCGTCCGTGAGATCCGTTGACCTCATTTCATCTGAAAATTCAACCTCCGGGATGTTTAGCTGCCTGTTGATCAGACTGTAACCCCTTTCCTGAAATATATTGTGGAGAATAAGTTCAATGGCGCTCATGGCAGAGGGTTCTTCCGGATCCTTCCACCAGTAAAGTGTTTGTCCCTCCTGAGTTTCTGATATCATGAATAGCACCCTTATGGCAGGGCCTTCCATAGTCACGAGTCCGGCTCTTCGCAGCTTTTCGTCTATGACCTTTTTATTTATCCTGAGGCGCACAAGGATCTTGTACTCGTCTTCAGTCCGATTTTCCGCAAGGATGTGAAAATTTTCTATCCCTTCCCTGGCCCCGGGGATAATCTCCTGGACAAGTCTCTGGAAATTATTGACCATGCCTTCCCGTCCCAGTCGGCGCACAAGATAGTCTTCCATACCTTTCATCAATGCCTGGGAGAGGGCCTTTTTTTTTGCCTGGGCCAGATTTCCTTTGTGAATGGCGCCTGTTCCTATGGCGAGAATTTTATCTCCCTCTGATTTTTTTGAAGCCTCTGCGGACTGGGGAGATGTGAAAAGGGGAATACATAAGAGGGAACAAATCAAGAGAAGTCTGCTGAATATTATTTTAATTGGAATTATAGCCATCATTGCTGCCCGGTATCCGATTTTATGTAAAAAGAATCTGATTTGGAGAGTTAAGGGCTCGCGCAAAAATAACTCTTCACATTTTTACGCGAACCCTAAGTGTGTTTTCAAATAAGAAAAAAACGCTTAAATGTCAAGGGTTTTCGTAACTACTCAGGTTGTTAGGTTCAGGGTTCAGCGGTTCACGGTTAATCCCGATTTGGCGGGATTTTCTTCATGTTTCCAGAGCGACATAGCGTGTTCCCTAGACTCTGTGTGCCAAACCGTTTGACATATCAAAAAACTGGATGAACAGGGTATTTGTCTAAAGAATAGAGCCCCTCCTTCATCGCTTTAACCTTGAACCCTGAACCGTGAACCCTTGAACCTGAGTAGTTACGGGTTTTCAAAACAAAAATGCTTTTACCTTTTCCAGAATAGAATCCGGATCTTCGGGCGAGACCCACTCATACTCAGGATCTGCCCTGAACCAGGTGAACTGTCGTTTGGCGTATCTGCGGGTGTCCCTCTGAATGTTATGAATCGCCTCTTCAAGAGACCATTTTGCTCGAAGATAGTTGACCATATGCCTGTATCCGATGGACATCATGGGCTTGAGATCGGCTGTATAGCCTTTGGTCAGCAGGTTTTCTGTCTCTTCGGCCAGACCGGACTCAATCATGGCAACGCTTCGTTTGTTGATGCGATTGTAAAGTTCTTCCCTGTCCACTTCCAGACAGATTTTCAGCGCATTCAACGACGTGTCTGAAAAACCATGGGCTTTTATCACGTTCGAAGGTGAACGATTGGTCAAGTGAGCGATTTCGAGTGCCCTTATGATTCTCATTTTGTCATTGGGATGGATTCTGCCGGCGGATTCAGGGTCTATGCGTTTGAGTTTTTCATGAAGTATCATTGGTCCGCCGCTGTCACATTCCCTGCGCAACGATTCCCTGAATTCAAAATCTGCAGGAGGGCATTGGAAGAGTCCCCGGGTCAGGCTCTTTATATACAGGCCTGTCCCGCCCGTAACAAGGCATGTTTTCTGTTTGGAGACAACGTCATGCACAAGGGGGAGGGCCATGGAACGGTAGATCGCCGCGTTGAACTCTTCATCAGGGTCAACCACACTGAGAAGGCGATGAGGGATACCCCTTTGCTCTTCAGATGTTGGTTTGGCCGTACCGATATCCATCCCTCGATAGACCTGCATGGAATCAGCGTTTATGATTTCTCCGTCCAGAGCCAGGGCCAGTTCCACGCTCAGTGAAGTCTTTCCACTGGCCGTGGGGCCTGCAATTATAATGCATTTTAGCCCTGAAGGGGGGGATTGAATTTGCGATCGGTTTTCGAAATGGTTGACTTCAGTCACTTTAGATTACTTTACACAACTCTCTTAAACATCTTTTCAATTTCATAATAGGTAAAATGTTTGAACACGGGCCTTCCATGCGGACAATTTGTCGGCAGATCCATTTCCTCCAGCTGTGTCAGAAGGTGGACCATCTCCTCACGGGTCATGTGATCTCCCGCGCGGACAGCACCGTGACAGGCCATGACGGTCAAAAGCTTATCCAGGATTGGTTCGTCCTCCGGTTCTCCTTCTGCAAGACCTGCAAAAAGCTCGGAAAAAAAGGAATCCCACTGAATGTTTTTTAAAATGGCCGGGTGCGACCTCAGCAGGAAGGTATTGCCTCCAAAATGTTCCAGTTCGATCCCAATACGGGAAAGATGGTGACCCTTCTTAAGAGCGATCCTTGTCTCTTTTGCAGAAAGCTCCAGTTCATGAGGCAACAGCAGGGCCTGGACTTCCATATGAGAGACATTGAACCCCTTTTTGAGGTTCTCATAGACGACCCTCTCGTGGGCCGCATGCTGATCAACCATGACAAGCCCGTTTTTCCCCTGGCACAGGATGTAGGTGTTTCCCAGTTGTCCGATGACCTCCGGGCCTTCTTTAACCATTGACCGTTCATGCATTGGTTCCCAGGGTGCCGACTGCTCACGCACCTCTGCCATGGACGGGGATTTGGCTGCGCGGCCCGTAGGAGAATAGCTGGGGGCCGGTTCCGGCACAAATGTGAAACCGTCCGCCCGATTATCTTTAATAAGGTCTTTATCTGGGTGAGTCACCTGGCTGAAAAAGGGATGGGATGACTTAGAAAGGGCCTTTTCAATTGTGGAAGAAATGGCCTGAAAAACAGTGCGGCTGTTGTGAAACCTCACTTCCTGTTTGGTCGGGTGTACGTTGACATCCACATTTGAGGGATCAAGTTCCATGAAAAGAGCCACCTGAGGATAACGTCCTTTCATCAGACGCTGACCGTAACCCTCTACAACAGCCCGGGTTATGAGCCTGTCCCGGATGTTCCGACCATTTACATAGACAAACAGGCGATCTCCCCTGGTTCTGCTCAACTCAGGCGGCGCCAGAAAGGCATGGATAGACATCCCTTGATTATTTTCTTCTGCTTCCTCCATGGCTTCCGCCACTCTCCGACCCATAAGGGAAGAAAGCCGGGGCAGCACCTGGTTTGAGGAGGGGAAGTTCATGATCGTTTTCCCTGAGTCCTCTAACTTGAAGTTTATTGCCGGATAAGGCAGGACCGCGCGTGACAGGGTATCAATAATGTGGTCCGTCTCCGTCCTGGG
>JAFDJF010000679.1 GCA_019307645.1 Deltaproteobacteria bacterium | reverse complement strand
CATGACCTCCTCTTAAGAATTTTGTAGATCACTCGAACATAGCATGAATCGTTGAAAAAATGAATATATAGTTTGCCGTATGGCCGGTCACCTGGAAGCCGCCCGACAGGTTCTGAAGACCTTTTTCGCTCGCACAGCCAACATCAAAGGTTTGAAAAACTCTCCTATTCATCAAGAGGCAAAGAATTTGTACAGGAAACTCAGCACGGCCCTGGGCATTCAAAAAAAGAGCCATTAAAACTATGAGAAATATGTTCAGAAGCTCAGCCGATTCAACTACGAAGAGGAATTTTTAAACTCAATAGTCCATGGCCTTGACATGTTTTTTTAATGTATCTGCGTAAACGGATGTCAGTTAATGCGCCAATCAAGATGCGATCCCGAAATTTTTTAAAGCAGTCGTTGAAATACCGATAACCGGCGAACCCCGCAACTATCGCAATTTGCCTTTTCTATGTCACGGACTGACCACAAAAACCACTTTAAAATAAAGCTGATTCTTACTCATTAAAATTCACTATTCAAGCTCCGGCCCCGACCCATTCTGTATGCTTTGTCGCCGTTCGTCGAGCCACGAAACATGTGCTTCCAAATTTTGCTCCCGTACTATCTGGCTATCTGGCTTATCAGTGAAACGGACTATAAAAAGCATTTTATTACTACTCATTCACTCCATCTGGTAACCGACTGGTTATGAGGTGTTTTTGAAATATCAATTCCCTTGGTGCTATTAATTAGATGTAGTTTGATCTGACGGATTTCAAGGCAGATTCTGAGGAGATCCTTTGTGTTAATCCAGAGCATCAGAAAGCCCGTCAATAAGTTGGTTGATCTCATCCTCGATTGTGTAATGGAGGAATGATAATCGTAGAACCCCAGTGTCAATCGGAATGTTCATTCCCATTAGCGGGCGGACACCGTAATAATGCCCTTGCCCTGCCATCAGTTTCTTTGCTGTCAGTACCGCAAAGATCTCATCAATTGATTTCTTTTTTGGTACGATGGATACAGTTGGAACTCTCAGTTCCGGATCATCCGGTCCAACAATGTTAATATCGTCGCGCTGCCGCATCCATCCCAGAAGCTTTGCCAACAGAGTTCTCTCATGATCCTGGAACAGTTTTTTAAGATGCCTTCCTTTTTCTGCTTGATCTACCGTTTCAGAGAAATGGTGCTCATAAACAGTGTCAAGATACTGGGCCACACCTGAGGCGGCAGCAATCTGGGCATGGTCAGGGCCGGCTGGCAGCATCTTTGCTCGATTAATATGTTTATTAAAAAAGTGACCTTGGTCGGGTAACTCATCCATGACTCCTTTTTTAATGGTCATGAGCCCGAGATGCGGTCCCCATGTCTTATAAAGAGAAAACAGGTAAATATCCGCCCCCAGCATTCCAATGTCCGGCAGTCCATGGGGGGCATAAGACACTCCGTCCACAACTACACAGATGCTGGCAGTTTTTACCTTTGATACGATTTCAGCCACCGGGTTGACATGGCCAATTATATTGGAACAATGAGGGAATGCCAGCAACCTGGTTTTATGGGACAACATGGCATCCAGATCATCTGGATTCAACATCCCTGTCTCAGGATCAACGCACCATTCCTTAGTCACGATACCTGTCTTTTCAAGGCGTCTCCAAAATCCGGCATTGGCTTCGTGATCCTGGTTGGACAGGATGATTTCGTCCCCTTCGTTCCACATCTCTCGAAAGGCATGGGCCAGGACATAGAGATTCTGTGTGGTTGACGGGCCGAGTTGGACTTCATCTTCGCTGACATTGAGATATGCTGCCAGCCGGCTGTAGGACTCATCCATAGCCGCACCAGCTTTTTGTGATGCTGGATAATTATAATAGGGTTGAACCTTGGTCTTTGTATAGTAGTCGTTCAGACAGGAAATCACCTGTCGGCATGTATAGGACCCTCCTGCATTTTCAAAAAAACCCCATCCGTTTAATGATGGCTCTTCAAATGCAGGAAATTGGCTTCTTATAAATTTGGAATCCAACTGTGTCATAATTCACTCCTTATCTCAATTTTAGTTGTCAAGTTAGACTGTGAATAAAAGTTCAATATCTATTCGATAGAGGAGCCGAGAAAATGAGACATCTTGATGCCATATTTTCCCATCCTCGAAAAACCCCTTCGTCTGGTGTAGAAATTCTATCTTGATAACGTAATATTTAGCAACTGCAAATCATAGTCGGCTTATAACCGCTCGCTTCAGCCGCGCGACCCTTTGCGTCGGCTGCAAGCGCCTGGTTATGTGATCATTAAGCGTCAGAGCTGATAAGTTGCCCCTGCTCTAAGCACTTTGGTCT
>JAFDJF010000678.1 GCA_019307645.1 Deltaproteobacteria bacterium | reverse complement strand
TTATCGGTTAGATGGATCCACATCTGGGCGTCTTCTTCTGTAAAGATCTTTTTTAGAAGTTTTATTTCAACGCCTGTCTTGGTTGCAGAAAAACCAAGGCCGAGTTTGTCTACGGCCTGGCGAAGCAGTTCATAGATGTCATTTTCATTCATGTTTTCCCCTCATTTGGTGAGATGTTTGGCCAGGCGTTTTCCAAGGGCAATTGTCGTCAGGACAGGTGGAAACCCAAACTCCTCCGGGATGACCGAGGCATCGCAGACATATAAATTTTCATATTTGGTTTGAAGGTTATTGTCCACGACTTCGCCGATCTTTGCGGTGCCGCCGGGATGGGCCCCTGAAATTTGAGTTTTAAATGTGCTCTTCACCAGCCTTTTCATAACCCGCATTAAAGGCTTTATTTTCCTGCTCACCCATAGCTTTATCGATTTTTCCTTTTTCCGGTATACTGCCCGAGAGTGAATCCCTGATTTTTATCATAATGGCAAGCGCACTTGACCCTGAGAACATCTTCCCGAACTTTAATGAACCCATGGCCATTCCCAGATAAAGAGGCGCCGTCGGCGTGATATCCGTCATCAGGTAACCATCTTCTTCAACCTCCATACCGGTAGCCATGGGGATCTCGGCAGTTCCGCCCTTCAGTCCTTTCACATTTCCCACAACGATGGAAAGAGGATCAATGAAAAAATCGTATCCTGCTTCGGGAATCCCCGAGGCCCGCAACAGCAAAGGGGTGCTGATACCGCCGGCAGAAACAATTACAGTCGGCGCAAACACCGCGTGGGATTTCCCTTTTTGGGTATAAATAATCCCATAGGCTTTGTCGTTACTGATTAATACTTTTGATACCTTCGCCTTATTGATAATTTTCCCGCCATTGTCCAGCGCCTCTTCCACAAACTTACGCGCGGTCCATTTGGCGCCATAAGGGCAGTTATACCAGCATCGCCAACAGCCGGGACGGCATGTTACCTGGTCAATAAATTTGGGCAGCTTGTGCCAATCGTATCCCACATCCTGGGCAGCTTCCATGATTCGTTCGGCCATGGGACCGATCAGGTAATCCGATAAGGGGCCGATGGGCAGTTCTTTTTTGGCTTCTGCAACCTCATCCCGAAGATCAACATCGTATTTGTCAAATAAATCAAACGGGGGATCAATGGCCGTGGCACAGTAGGAAAATGTGGCACCACCGGTGGCCACCTGCCAGACCACAGCCGTGTCGTCGACTGTTGGTTTGAGGCGCATGACAGGCAGGGTCTGAAGGCCGGTGCCTTTGATTTCAGGCATACTGCCGGCCTCTGCCATGAGAACCCGCTTTCCCTTCAGACTCAGTTCTCTTGCAACCGTAGCGCCACCCGGACCGGTACCGATAATGATTGCATCATATGTGGATTGGGCGGTTTTCTTCATTGGTTCCTCCTTTACCCGGCCTTTGCCTGTTTAACAGCCTCAAAAAACGGTTCGCCTTTGTCAGGGGCTCTTTTCATGCTTTTGGCCCCGTATTCACAGATACCCAGGCACACCTCACACCCGACACACCGGGCCTCGTCAATCACTGCTTTTTTCTTAACCGTATCCATGCTGATGGCCTCGAAATGGCAGGAAGGCACGCATTTTCCGCATCCGGTGCAGGCATCCTCATCTACCTGGACCACGTAACCGGTTTCAGAGAACATGGGGATCAGGCCTGCGGACAGATTCCAGGCATCTATTCCCCCGCAATGACAACTGCAGCAGTTGCAGATGCAAAAGGGGCCTTCTCCGACCCACTTATTCCAAAAGATCGTATGCACCAGGCCGTCCTTTTGTGCCTCATCCAGGATGTTCAGGGCCTCTTCCCGGGTAATTCGCTGGGCCCAGGAGCTGTTCTCGGCCACAAAATCGACATTCTCCTTGCCCACATAAATGCAGGAGAGCCGGTCCTTGGGCACGCAGGACTCTTCGGTGGCATTGCGGCAAAGACACGGGGCGGCAGCAAAGCTTTCCTGGGTTTCAAGAATCATCTGGCGGGCCACCTTGAACGGCATGGCCTTTTCCGACGGCGCCACATTGATATCCTCTTGAACTGTGAGAATTTTTTTGGCTTCATCGTTGTTGATCACCTTTCCGTGATAGAAGTTAGTATCAGTTGAAAGGGATGTCAGACCGAGCTCCCCTACCATATCCTTGATCATGCTGACGGTGGCTTTATCGGGCTCGGGAATCGGCGGGGGAACGAGGTCGTCTCGCTGTGCCTGCTGGGCATAGTAGTAGAACCACCGGGCGGCTTTGAAATACAGGTATTTGGACAGGGCACGATCAGGCGGTTTGGTCTTCCTGAACGGTGTTTTTATGGCATTTACGACTCCCATCATAAACCCCATGATTGCGATCACCTTAGGCTTGGTAAGAATCTTCAATACCTTCTGTGCCTTTCTTCGCTTCTCTTGTTCCTCAGCACTCACCGGATACTTTCTCGTGACTCTCTGTTTCATTTCCTCTTGTTCACTCATTGAATGCCTCCTCATAGATCAGGTTCACGGTTCACGGTTTAGGGTTCAGGGTTGAAGGAATAAGGACCATTTTTTAGGTGGCTTGAATGCTGGGATGCTGGGAGGAACTAAACTGCTTCCCGGCGTCCACGCTTCCTAGCTTTCTAGCTTCCCAGCATCCCGGCCTCCCAGCTTCCCAGCTTCCCAGCCGACTCCCTTCAGTGC
>JAFDJF010000677.1 GCA_019307645.1 Deltaproteobacteria bacterium | reverse complement strand
ACCGGCTGAGAAAACGGGTATCTCATCGACGCTTCATCACACAACCGCACGTACTCGGCTTGCATGACAGCATCCAACGAACGCTTGTACTTTTTTTTATGAGCCATTAAATCCTCCTGTAGTTGCTAGAAACTTCTGGTGTCTTTCTGACGCTTCCAGAGTAAATTGCAGGCACAGGAGCAAATTGCATGAGAATCGAAAATCTCATACAACTTTTGGTATGACAGGAGTGTTACGCCCACGCAGTGGTGGGCGCGTTACGGATCAGAAGCGTTCGGGAATACTGGACACGGCACTCATGACGGAATCATCGCTGGGGTCTTCAAAGCTGTCGATGTCATGCAGAAGGATGGTTCGTTGCTCTTTGGTCAGCTTGGCCGACCAGTGATTCGTCAGGGTTTCGATTTTGAACTCCGGAAACTTGGGATTCACGACCGTAGCGGCGCCCTTTACCGTCAGTTTGCCGCCGGGGAGCTTCCGTGCTTTATTCATCGCTTCAGCCATGTGGATCATGGCCCGCCATAGACGAGACGCCCGGGTCACAATAGCCGGGGTGCCATAGGACTCTTTGACGTACTTCCCGGAAACCTTAGCATAGCGGTCTTCAGCGGTTTCCATGACAAACTGACCGAGTGCTGGCGTAATGGGTACGTTATACCGGTGGCAGTAGATGAGAGCAACGTCGATGTAGATCGGCTTGCGCGTCAGGGTGTATTGGAACACCGCCCACAGTATCCACGTCGATACCTGTGGCCTGATGAGCTCCGACAATTCAGCTTGCAGTGCTTTGAGTTCATCCACGGTCAAAACCCCGCCATTTTTGAACGAATGTTTGAATCCGCTTCGTAATAATTCTTCTGAATGTGTTCCAGGGAAGTTCCGGCCAGTCGCGCAACTTCAGGCGCAGGGAAGGGCTCCTTTGCCCAATCTGTGATGCGGGCATGCCGCCAGGCGTAGGTTTCAAAATCCTTACTGAATCCGCCGTCATCGCGAACGATATTGTGCTGTTTTGCTAAGTTGGCATGGCCCCAGGGTTTGCCATTCTTTGCAGTAAAAACGAAATCATCCGGTCGCTTGTCTTTAATCTGCGTCGAAAACAATTTACGGATGGGAGTTCCTTTGGGTAACGGGAACCAGCGGATGCCGCCTTTTTTGCCTTTGAAGGTGAGCAGGCGCGCCCCCTGCATGTCCAAATCATCACTCATCAAGTCAACGTCTGAGACACGCAGACGGCGCAGTTCTGATGGTCTGGCTGCCATGATATTCATGGCTGATACAAAGGCTCTCAGCGGCTCAGGACAAGCGTTAATGAAGGCTTCGCGGTCTTTCTGCGGGATATACTTTTTTGCCCGCCGTTTTTCTATATCTTCGGGCAGTCTTTCGTAATGCCGCCACGCCCTGTTGTTCTCAATCATTGAGTTTTTGAAACCATGATTCAACGCGGCTATCAAATGCACCATGACCCGATTTACAGAATCCGGACTGATGGGCTCACCCTGCTTATTCTTACGCTGTTGATACTCGCGCTGGACGTTGGTCACATCGCGGTCAATCAGGCTATTGGCTTTCTTCCGCAACATGCTTTGCGGCAATAGTGCCTGGAGTCGCTTTGCTGCCTGCCTGCGCTTGTCCATGAATCGCGCGGATGAATTGCCTTGCAGTTTGAGCAGGTAAGAATCAATGACATTTTCCACCGTGAATACCTTGGCTAGCACCGGCCCTGCATCCTTTATCTTCTTTGCCCAGGCTAACGCGGCCTTGAACGCTTCTTTGTACTGGAAGTCGGGCCGAACGCTGCCGAGGTTCTTTTTGGGATAGGCGCCGTCAACATAAACGCGGGCATGCCAGGTTTCGGAATTATTTTCTGGTGAACGTCTGAAACCCAGGGAACCGCCCTTCAGAAGTTCCGGCGGGAATTTCACCCAGTATGGTTCGCGGTAAGGAGGTAATTTCTTACGTGCAGTTTTGGTCTTTAAATTGATAGAATCTTTTTTAGCCATTTCGATACTCCATATATCGTTGTGGTTAGGTGGGCGGGAGGTGTAACTCCCGTCTGCCGCTTCTGAACTCCCCTCAAAAAATACATAAGTTTTACATAAGTTTCTTTTGTATTTTGTGAAAGTCAGTGTCCGTCTTGTTTTTCGAGGGACACGCTAGACTCTAAGCCCCGTAGGGCTTTAAGTCAACAAATAAGAGAGATTCTAGAGTTATGTGAGAGCACAAATGGTGCCCAGGAGAGGACTTGAACCTCCACGAGCTATTGCTCACTGACACCTGAAGCCAGCGCGTCTACCAATTCCGCCACCTGGGCAAAAGGCAGAGGAAAGGGGAATCCT
>JAFDJF010000125.1:9364-14047 GCA_019307645.1 Deltaproteobacteria bacterium | reverse complement strand
TGATCTGGACGAAAACGGGTTGGAAATTGCTTTTATCACTCCGGTGCCTCCAGGCAGCGGCACGAGCCCTGTGATTTCCTATGACGGAACACGGGTATTTGCCACCGGCGGCAATGGTGAGATGATTGCCATTGATGCTGAAAACGGAAAGATCCTCTGGAATGTAAACATCAATGGCGTGCAAGCGTCTCCGTCTTCCTCCCCGAACGGCATTTTGTATGCCCACGGCAAAGATAACCTTATCGCCATGAACGAGTCAGACGGATCCATAAAATGGGCCAGCTCTTTCGAATCACTTGCAGCTGAACATCTTCCGGGAGTCGATCCCATAGAGGGAATCCTGCCTGACGGTCGGCCTGTGGCGTTTCTTGACAGCGTGACCACCATCACGAAAAACTTCATATATAACAGCGCATTGATTGGCTATGAACTTCATTTGGCAGGGCGTAAGCTCACACACCCGCTGAAGACATTTATGCTGGTGCTTGATCCTGAGACCGGTGATCTTATTGAAACCTATCCAATTCCGGATACAAGCGAGGGCGGAATCTCTATCGGGATGAATGGCGATTTATATATGGATATTCTGGCGCTGCAGGCATCACTGGGTTATTATGTATATAATAGGCTTCTGCCGGCAGAGCTTCATGCGCCGAAACCGGTTGGGGGGTTGGTGGCTTTTACACCGGAGGGAAAGTAGTTAGTCTTTTCTCGTTTCATCCCTGTACCCGCCTGCAAACAAAGAGGAGATTACGCCATGCAAATCGATTTTCATCATTCAACGACTTATGTGTTGGCGAGGCTGGCCAAGCTTTCCAGACCAGAAGCTGAAATTATTGCCTTTGCATCACAATATGTAGATGATGCAACGAGTTCCGGCACGGTTTATTTTGAAAACAAAGCGCTGTATAACCGTATCAGTTCGGCTCACAAAATGATTGATATCCGCAATACAAAGGCCCTGGCAAACCATCAGGTATGGTTGCCGTTTCACTTTTTGCCCGGAAACGGCGGTAAAGGTACGGGGAACGATCCTACAGGTAAGTTCATTAACAAAATCGTGTGCAAGCCAAACAGTTTTGTTGCGAGACAAATGGTGAAAGATGCAATATTGCAGAAGGACAGGGACTACGGGCTCCACCGGTTTGGGATCGCAATGCATGTCTATGCAGATACGTGGGCGCATCAGGAATTTGCCGGCGTTATACACCGCATAAATGAGGTGGAAAATGCCAGGGAAATCGGAAAATCCGGAGTATTTGGAAAGGGATTAATAGACATTCTTAGGGATTTTCTGGATGATGCGATCCCGCCACTGGGTCACGGCAGGGCAACAGTATTTCCTGATATGCCATTTCTAAAATGGGAATATAAAAACGGCATGGGCAATAAAATTGTTCGCAATAATACGAATGAGTTTTGTAAGGCTGTCCAGGCCATGTTCAAGGCCATGAAGCGTTTTAAGGTCGGCGATCCATCTCTAGCAGTTGAGGATATCCATCAGAAGGATATGGACCAGATCAGGTCTCTTTTCAGGAGCGTTAAAGAAGAAGACGGTGAAAAGCGGCATGAAGAATGGTTGAAGGCCATAAGAACCGGAAAATTCAGTTTTGGGCCTGAGACAGTAAAATATGCGGCACGGGGGAAGCGTTCATGGAAACACCAGGCGTTGGGTTCCAGTTATGACCTTCCGGTGCATTCATATGACAGGAACTTTTTAAAATCAAACTGGAAGCTGTTCCATGATGCCGTCCAGGCACATCGGTTTTACGTCATACACGACCTCTTGCCAAAATATCATATTTGTGCAGCTTAAACCCTTGCTCAAGCCTGAGACGAAATGCTTCTTGTTTATCTTGACCTTACGGAAAGTTGTCTGATAATAAGCGCAGCATGGGCATTTGGCCTGTCGCTGTAAACCACCAGTTCCCAAGGAGTATATTTCATGCAAAAAGAATCCAAGACGTTCCTTTGTGATCTGCTAAGCCGGTGCGGGCCTTCCGGGTTTGAAGAGGACGCCCAGGCATGCTGGTCAAAACGAACGGAAAAATATGCGGACAGCGTCGAACGGGATGTCCATGGAAATGCGATTGCCGTACTCAATCCGGAGGCGGAGCGGAGAGTCATAATCACCGGACATTGTGATGAGATAGGCTTCATAATCACCCATATTTCCGACGAGGGGTTTCTGCATATTGCGACTATCGGAGGTATTGACGAAGGCGTGATTCCCGGTACGCAGGTGAAAGTACTGGCAAAAAATGGCCCTATCGATGGCGTTATCGGTAAGAAGCCGATTCATCTAATGGAGCCGGAAGACCGCAAGAAGACCACCAAGGTCAAGGAACTCTGGGTCGATATTGGAGCCAAAAACCGTAAGGATGCTTTGAAATTGGTGGAGATAGGCAATGCGATCACCTTTGCCCCGAATTATCTTGAGCTGAAAAACGGCCTTTTTTCCAGCAAGGGATGTGATGATAAGGTTGGCTCCTTTGTTGTATCGGAAGTAATCAGGATCCTGAGTAAAAAACCGAAACTTGATGTGGGTGTCTGGTCTGTTTCTACTGTTCAGGAGGAAGTGGGCCTCCGGGGTGCGCGGACCAGTGCATATGGGATTGATCCGGAAATAGCCATTGCTGTTGACGTGGGGTTTGCATCAGACACCCCCGGAATTGATAAGCGGGTTGTCGGGGAGGTCTCACTTGGAAAGGGGCCGATCCTGCATGCAGGCCCCAACATTAACAGGGTCCTGGGGAAGCTTCTGGAAACAACAGCCAAAAAGAGGAAGATTAAATGCCAGTTCAGTTCGGAACCCGGCGCAACCGGAACAGATGCCAATGTTCTCCAGATCACCAGGCAGGGAACTGCGACTGCCCTGGTCAGCATTCCCAACAGATATATGCACACTATGGTTGAGACCTGTTCTTTCTACGATCTGGAGAACACGGCCAAATTGATTGCAGAGACAATCCTGGCAATTACACCGCGTATGAGCTTTATCCCTAAATAGTGCTGAACAAAACGGCTGTTTTTCCCATCTTCTGATCAGGCCCTTATACTCCTGAGAGGAGAAAAAATTATTCCTTTGCAAACATGTTTGTCATGAGTTTCACTTTGTCACTTCTTTCTTCGATTTCTTCGTAAGTCCTGTCGTATCCGGTCAACTTGATTTTCCATTCACCATCAACTTTTTCGTATTCATCATGATAGATGCCCGCCCCTCTCAGGGTGGTATTCGAGTCTAAATCAATCACAATGTCCTGCAGATACCAGATCCCCTTTGCGGTTGTATCACCGGTTATATCAATTTCCGGATGGTGGGCATGGTGCTGGGTCACTTTCGTGGGCGTGTCCATAAACTCCTTTAGGAAACCAATAATTTTATCTCTTCCCTCGAAGCTGTATTTGCCGCTGTCATAGTTTGAAACCGCGTCTTCAGTAAAGCAATCGGCCAACTCGGGCCAGTTATTTGTGTCCAACGCACGCATGTATTTATACTTCAGCCTTTTGATCAGTTCTATTTGTTGCAGGTCTATCATGGGTGCCCTCCTTTGTTTGGGGTTGGGTTTCGTTATCAAACTTCCTAATTTACCTCAAAAGCGATTGCCTATTTAACCGAGCCGTCTACTCATAGCTTTACATCAGGGAACTGGGCAAAGGGATGATCGCATTTACCCGAGAAATGCCTGGCCGCCATCCAACGCGATGCTTTGACCGTTGACATAGCGAGCCCCGTCCGAGCACAAGAGGGCAACAAACCGTCCTATATCCTCTTCGCATTCGCCGATTCTGCGCATCGGAATACTTGCTATGAAGGCTGCTGCCTCTTCAGGCTTGTTTTCTATCCACCATTTCAGGCCGGGCGACTTGGCATGTGGCAAAATCACATTTGTCCGTATGTTGTCGACGGCCCATTCGCACGCAGCGGCTCGGCTCAAAGAGCGAATGGCTTCCTTTACAGCCGCGTAGGCGCCGTAATTGGTCATATCCCAACGCTTGGCAGCCGAACTCGCAAGATTGATGATACAGCCATCGCCTTTAAGATACGGATAACACAGTTTCATTAAACGAAATGTGGCCAGCGGCCCGGATTGCCATCCTGCCTCAAAGGCTTCATCAGTCACAGTGTGTAAATCACCCAGGGGAACTTCCTGCGCATTGTTCACAAGTATGTTAATTCCGCCAAACTTCGCAACAACCTGTTCCACACAGTTTTGTAGCGCTTCGAGGTTCCTGACATTACATTCCACTGCAGAGGCTTCTCCGCCTCTTTCATTGATCTCTTTGCAGGTGGCTTCCAATTTTGCCAGTGTTCGCCCGGTAACCGCAATCTTAGCGCCTTGCTCGGCCAGCGCATAAGCGATTCCCTGTCCAACTCCTTGCCCTGCACCCGTAACAACAGCGATTTTGCCATCTAAAATCCCCATAGCTTTTCCTTTCTTTCCTTTTAATTTACGGTTGTATTTACCAGCAATCACCCATGATGGTCTCGTAAAAAGTCAATATTTGGGTTAAGCAGTCAGTTACATCTTCCCTCGAGGCAAAAGCTGGTGAAAAATCCGTGTGTAATTCATCCCCCTGCACCTTGGGCAGAAGTGGATATATTCATGGGCAAACTTCTCGGCGATTTTATGCAATTGAGGTTCCGGCACATAGGGAATACCACACCCCTCGCATATTTCA
>JAFDJF010000125.1:0-9344 GCA_019307645.1 Deltaproteobacteria bacterium | reverse complement strand
CCTAATGCTTATTTCATGCCGCAGATCAGTCGCTTTTTCAGGACAGGTATTTACACATGATCCGCAAAGAATACACTGATAGTTAGAGAAGCAAAAGATCCGTATTTGACCTTTGTCAACGGACTCAAGTGCTCCTGTAGGACAGCTTAATTCACAAGCGGCGCATCCAGTGCATTTTCTAACATTTAGCTGGACCCCGCAAAAAAGAAAAACCGCAATAAGCAGCATGGCCTCGCCACTCAGAATATGAATCGTCCACATGTTTTCTCCCAGGAAGGGTACGGCGTCCAGGTTGCCATGGGTTAAAAAATAGCCAGTTAAAAATGGCATGGCGGTAATAATAATCAAGATGTAGTCTGATAATGAAGAGCCTGATCGAATGTCTGGTGAAATTATATGCCGGAGTAAAAAACAGGCGGCAAGCCCCAGCAAGATAAGCGTCATCCAGTCCACCCATTCATCGGACAACGGGGTCCAACTCCACTCAAACCTTGATTCTTCCCACAATCCGATGTGCCCGCTAAACCAGATGGGAACAACAATCAGGCATGCGTGAAATATATAACGAAGAGTGGTATAGACGGGTTTATTGAGAAAAGCTTTGTGAAAAGGCAGAAGCGTACGCCCTAACATGTCTATAATATTCAGTAATTCTGGATTTCTGCGCCTGCCATTTCTTATGATTTTATAGAAATTGAAGGAGGCCCTTCCAACTGATCCCACAAGAAACAGTAAAAAGGTAATCCACAATAACGGTCCCTCTGCAAAAGAAGTGAAACCCATATGGTGTCACTCCATATGCCCCTGAACAGACTTCCTGATCAATTCAGATAGATTTTCTGCCGCTTCTCTCATCTTGGCCACCTTAACCGTGGCTGAATCCACATATTGCAGCGCTTTGGTTTCGCAGAACCTGACACATGTCGGATCGCCGTCACAGAGGTCACATTTGATTACTTTTTTTTCAACAATATCGAAGCCCATTGCGCCAAAAGGACAGACTGTAACGCATAATTTGCAACCGATACAGCGGTCATAATCTATGGTTACTCTGTCCGGGATTTCCTCATGAACCAGCGCCCCTACCGGGCATACGGCCATACAGGGCGCTGATTCACACTGTCTGCAAAGCATTGGCATCTCAACGCAAACAGCTTCCCATTTTATAACATTAATGCGGGACCGGGTTGGATTGACAGCCCCGTTTTTAATCATAGAGCATGCTATTTCACAAAGTCTGCAGCCTGTACATCTGGCGTGATCAACAAACACCATTTTAGTCATGTTGCATCGTCTCCTATGATATTTCCGACGCAGCTGTTTAGCTTTTAAGAAAACTCTTTCGGCATGCAGATTTTCACAACTATGCGATGGAATATCCGGGTTTTACAATCGGTGTTCCTCAGCGTTGAACTGGGCCAAAATTTTTCTCTTCGGCGCTATATTATGTGGGAAGGCTCTTTATTCAAGCCCAACTTTTCCAATGTCTCCGGTGTAGGCACGCCGTTATTGTCCCAGCCGTGGGCCTGGTAATATTCGTCAAGCAGTTGTTTAAACTTTTCTCGGTCCATGACTTTTCCCTTGAAACTATCGATGCCCAGCGGTGTAGGTTCGACAAAATAACGTTCCGGCAGAGTGTCGTCTTTTCTCCCCATACCTTCCCTGTTGTTAAACATCCTCTCAAGAGTATAGCTTCGTTCCGCCGCCGTCTTCATTTGGTCTGGAGACAGTTCGATCCCAGTGATTAGTTGGGTCAACTCACAATACTCTTTGTACCCTATTGTTGATGGGCTCATGAAAAAAATCTGAAATTTACACAATCCCAGGGAATCGGACACAGTAAACATCAGCTCATGCCACCAGACCATCTTGCCGCTTCCTTCATACGAGGTAATTTCAGGCGGTGTAGGAAACCCAAACATTTTGTCTTTATCTTCGAAAGGCAGCATGGCATCCACACCCGGACGGCTTCTTAGATGATCCGCCCCCCTTGTGGAGGTTGCTATTCCCAGGGCGATTGCCGGGGTAGGCCTTTCATCGGTATGCAGACAGCTCATGCCACAGGATTTGCTCGTTTCCCCATTCAAGCGTAAGCCCCCCAGTATGTTCATCATTGATGATGCCTTTTTCATAGAGCTCAATTGCCCAGGCGATCATGCTGCCTGTCTCCAGGGAATCAATTCCGTATTTATTGACCAGGTGATTTCCCACAAGAATTGTCTCCATCCTGCCACAGTCAACCTCGGATCCGAGGGCAGCCAGTGTACTCCATTCAGGACCTTCCGAGTAATTTCCTTTATCCGGCCCTTCAGGCACTATATATCTGTGACGGCAATGAACCGGACAGGCAAAGCACCCAGCCATACCTGTTGTGTGTGGGAGGAGTTTGTCCGCGTATAGGCTTTCCCCTCCGGGGACCTGATTTCGTTGGAAATTTCTGTTCCTCAGCCTGCCCATTTCATTGCTGGGGCCGTGGAACATGGCTGTTCCCAGGACAGAAAGATCTTTAAATATAGGGTTGTCCCTTATAAGACCTATAAATTGCTCTACAAATTTCATGGTCTCAAGAGGGTGGCTGATGGGTAAATCCTGAGTGCCCCTTACAGCGATGGCTTTCAGCTTTTTGGAACCCATGACACATCCCATACCGGTTCGTCCTGCAGTATTTTTGATCCCGGTAAGGACGTTGGCAAATCTGACCAGGTTTTCTCCGGCCGGGCCAATACACATCACCTTTATTTCTTCGTCCCGATGGTCTTTTCTGATTATTGTCGGTGTCTCCAGCGTATCCTTTCCCCAGAGATGTGCGCCATCCCGAATCTCCACTTCGCCGTCACAAATCCACAGATAGACGGGTTTTTCGGCTTTCCCCCTGATTACCAGATGATCAATCCCAGCAAACCTCAGTTCAGGTGCGAAGTGCCCTCCCATGTTGCTGCTGCCTATCAGGCCGGTTAACGGTGATTTTGCGCCAATGTGACATCTGCCGCTGGAAGGGGCCAGGGTGCCTCCCAGCAACCCTGCACTGACGGTCAGTACATTTTCAGGGCCCAGGGGGTCTATACCCGGTCGGATGTGATTGTACAACAGATACATATCCAGGCCTCTTCCGCCCAGGTACATTTCCCGCATTTTCCGCGGAAGCAGCTCTTTTCTGACCTCGCTCGTAGTCAGATCAACATAGACGATTTTCTGCTCTTGCATTTTTTCCTCATACAGTTAAGAAGAAATTTATTTTGTTATTTTACCCTGTTTTACCAGATTTGCAACCTGAACTTCGGAAGGGGTTAGCTTTAATAACTTGGTGGAATGGCTGGGAACAAATGAAGAGCCATATTCAGGTTTGATTCTATTATATCTACATGAGCCTTTTGCATACGATCAAGCTTACTTCTTTTTAGTTTTTCCAGATGGGGACCAACCAACTCTTTGACGCTGAACAGCACTTTCTCCTCGATCTCTGTTTTGTCCTCTTCCCTCCTTTTCAACAAAAATTTCAATGCATTGTTTGATTTTTGGCTGGGGGTTGTTTGATAGGGGATCGAATTCAATGGCTGGTTTTCTTTTTAATTTGCCGGTTTGTATCTAATGAATTGTTGTTTTTTTCAATAAAGTGGCATATAAACATGTAACTTTGTTTTTAACTGGTCAGGTTATAAGGTTCACGGTTCAGGGTTCAAGGTTAAAAGCGATGAAGGAAGGGCTCTATTCTTTAGACAAACACCCTGTTCATCCGGTTTTTTGACATGCCAAACGGTCTTGCACACAAAGGCTAGGGAACATGCTATGCCGCTCTGGAAACATGAAGAAAATCGCGATAAAATTGGGTTTAACCCTGAACCGTGAACCCTGAACCGTGAACCTGGGTAGTTACCTCTGTTTTTCAAAACCGTCAAAGGGAGGAAATGGCACTTTGCAGATTGGCGCACATCGATTTGACAGGGTTGAATTTGCAGGTTCACTGGGAGATCTTGGCACGCTTATCCCTCTATCCGTAGCCATGATAATGATTGCCGGCCTCAGTGTTACTTCCGTTTTCTTGATGGTCGGGGTCTTCTATATTTTCAGCGGTCTGTATTATAAACTTCCCATTCCCGTCCAGCCTTTAAAAGTCGTGGCAGCCATTGCCATTGCGTGTCCGGAAAAAGTCTCTTTATCAATTATTGCCGCTTCGGGAATCTTGTTCGGCGTGATCCTGCTCTTTCTGGCCGTTACCGGTTTTATTGACTGGCTCGCAAAATTTTTCACAAAGCCTGTCATGCGGGGGATTCAGCTGGGCCTCGGGTTTATCCTGATAAACAAAGGGATCAATCTCGTGCTCCGACCGGAGCTGTTCATCAACAAATCAGTCATTCCTGTTTGCTGCGCAGGAATTCCCATGAATACGATAATTGGCATTGCAGGCTTTCTGATTGCCCTCCTGTTATTAACAAACAAACGTTTTCCTGCGGCACTCGTGGTGGTTTTTTCCGGGATCGTTATAGGTATCCTGTATGGGTCGCTTGACAACACGGGTTTTTCATTGGGTCCCACGTCAACAAAGATATACTGGCCGGGAATTGATGATTTTTTGACTGCGTTTGTCCTGTTGATCATACCCCAAATGCCACTGACTCTGGGCAATGCTGTTATGGGCACAGCAGACACGTGTTATTCACTCTTTGGGAGAGGGCCTCAAACCGGGAGGGCAACGTATCGGGCATTGGCCTCAACAATGGGTATAACAAATGTCTTTGCCGGTCTTTTGGGTGCAGTGCCCATGTGTCATGGTGCAGGAGGCCTGGCTGCCCACTACAGGTTTGGTGCACGAACCGGCGGATCGAATATCATGATCGGAATTATTTTCCTGTTCATGGGCCTGGCTCTTGGGAAAATCGGCGTCTCACTGCTCTCATCCATCCCGAATTCCCTATTGGGAGTCCTTCTTATTTTTGCCGGCATTGAACTGGCCCTTCTTGTCAAGGATGTAAGCGAAAAAAATGACCTCTTCATAACAATTCTCATCGCGGGCATCGGATTTACGACCACAAACATGGGCTTTGCATTCATTGCAGGCATACTCGTCATGCATCTGATCAAGTGGAAAAATATCCGTTTTTGAAAGGCTTATCCGATGCTGACCCCCACGCCCGGCCCATTTGCAAAACGCAAAACTCTTACACATGATTCAGTGCCGCATCTGCTTAGGGTTCGCGCAAAAATAAATTCACATTTTTGGCGCGAGCCCTTAAGGAAAAGATCTTCAGGCTAAAGCATTTGCATGCAAATGCCGATTTAAGCAGTTGAAGCACCGTGACATGAACTATTAACACATAAGCTGAGTTATTAAAAGAAGATGGCACCAGACGAACCAAAAGAAAAAATGACCCGGGAGGAGATTGACCCGCACACTCTGGATGTCATGCCCGCCCAACCGCCGGAACAGGGAACTCAAGGGCCTCCCAATGATCAAAAAGGCTCCGGTGCAGCGTCTCAGGATTATATTGACGCCATGATTGCACGGCAACGGGAGCAAGACCAGGAAGCCCCAGGAGAAGCGGTTTTACAGCAAAAACTTGACAGGATATTCGCTCAGCAGCAATTTGAAGCCCCTGCAGATGAAAAAAAAGGCGTCTGGGACGGATTGGATCAGGATATCATGTCACAGGATGAAATCGATGTATTATTATCCGGGTTCAATGGAGAGGGGTCTGCTCAGGCACACGGTGTCGATACAGCCATCACGCATCAGGAAAAAGAGCACCCGGGTCCTGTAGATGATATTACTGTAATTTCAAGACAGAACCATTTAGAAAGACAACGAAAAAAAGAAGAGAATATCTTACAGGAAAAGAAAAGGGCTGCAGCCCTGATTAGTGAACTCCTGCGAATGGAAGAAAGAAGAATCAGTTGTATCATGGCAGCCAAAGACAAGATGGTTAATGAAGATCTCTATGCCCGATATGAAATAACCCGCAGTGACAGGACAAAAATTATTGTATCCATGTCGGAAAAAACCGCGGAGGAATACCGGTTAGTGCACCCGGGATGTTGCATGTACAGGATCTAACCCGCCAAAAACGAACCCTAAAGTCTTTTTCCCCTTTACATTTTCTCGAAATTCATAGAAACTTAACGGTAAAAGGTTGTTAAAATCGTAATAGTTTAGCGTTTTGCAAACGAGGAGGTATTGGAAGATGAAAAAAACAGGGCTGTTGTTTCTCGTCATGCTATTTGTTCTTTCGGTTCCCATTGCAGAAGCCGATCCCCCGGATATTTCGACTATAGTCAAGAAATCTTTGGATGCCTTAGATGCCGGTCGCCAGGGTTCAACAAAAGTGGTCATCACCTTAAAGGAAGGCAACCAGGTAACCAGCGAGTGGGGTGCCAGAATGGCACATAAGGAGTTTAAGGACGGAAGGCGCGCATTGCTGGTCCTTCTGGAGCCGGAAAGCCTGAAAGGAAACGCCTATCTGTTCTGGAAACCTGTGGACAAACCCCTCAAGGAATGGGTGTATTTCCCCGCGACACGGAGGGTGCGAAGTTTGACGGCCTTAATGGCCTATGACTCGTTTCTTGGCACTGATTTCACATGGGGGGATCTTGGCATCAAGGACCCGGGGGGAACTGACAAGTTTCTGGCTGAGGAAGTGCATACGGGCAAGAAATCATATAAAATTGAGACAATACCAGATGAGCAATGGTATTATTCACGTATCGTCAGTTGGATTGCAGCAGACACTTTTCTTCCGATCCAGCGCGATTACTATGACACACAGGGCTCGCTGTGGAAGACCAAGCTGTTTGGAAATGTTGTCGTTCTCAACAATATCCCGATGCCCCTTCAGATCCGCATGTTGGACGTCAAGGGCAACCGCAGCACCGAAGTTATCATCAGTGATGTATGCCTTGATGTGGAATATATTCCCAAAGAGGCCTTTGACCCTGAAAAGCTTCCCGGGGCCGCACTTTCACCGGTTTGTTCAGTGCCAATACCCAAAAAGAAATAGCAATCTGTATTGTTTATGCGAACTCTAACATGTCAGATGAAAGCAGGCGCCAACCCTTTTTTCAGATGAAAGAACGTTAAAAACCTCTATGGCCTCCTGATTGGGCAATGAAATAAGTTCTATGCCTTTTACAGAAAGGGCTTCTCCAAGTGCCATTACAGGTTTCATCAACCCGTTGACTCCTGTACCCACAACAATCACTTCCGGCTCAGAATCAACAAGTTCGCCTATGTCATCTATCGTGACGCTGTGGCTGCTCTTCCGCCACCAGGAATCTTTCACCTGCCCGTCAGGATAGATCATCAGATCTGAAGTGTATTGCCTGCCATCAATGACAATGAGTCCAAAAGAGCTGATTTCTATTTTCGAAGTTTTATTCATATGATTCTCTCCATCCGTTCCAAGATCACGGTTGGCCCAGAAACCTCTGAACCGCGAACCCTAAGCCCTATATTTTCCTTCTTAAAGCTTTTCAGTCAAGAAGAATTTGCGTTCCCATATGATCAGGAGTAAAATAATTGTTTTTCAATGGAGCCAATTTCAAAATGTCCCATTTTGGCCAATCTCAGCGTTGGGTTCAAATTTTAATCCTCAAAATACTTAATGTATTTCTGTGGTTAAAATTTTCGCCCGCCTTGATCTTGACCAAACTGAAACGTTTTGAAACTGGCTCAATGAGCATTTTGTATTGACCTGAAATCGGAGGGAAAAATGCTGGGGGCCATTGCCGGGGACGTCATCGGTTCTGTTTTTGAACGTTACCCCACAAAATCGACGGCATTCCCTCTTTTCAGCCGCCACTCAACTTTTACCGATGACACGGTCCTGACCGTGGCGATTGCCTTCTCCATCTTGAAAAAGACGGATTATACCCTTTCACTCAAAATGTTCGGGCAGAAGTATCCTAATGCGGGTTATGGCGGCCTTTTTTACAGGTGGATGTTTTCCCCTGACAGCAGTCCTTACAATAGTTGGGGGAATGGCTCTGCCATGAGAGTCAGTCCGGTTGGGTTTGCTTTTTCTTCACTTGAAGAGGTATTAAATGAGGCAGGGAAAAGTGCCGAAGTCACCCATAATCATCCTGAAGGGATAAAAGGTGCGCAGGCGACGGCACTGGCAATATATCTGGCCCGCACAGGGGAAGGCCGGGAAGGTATCAGAAAGGAAATCAGCAGCCGGTTTGGATATGACCTCAATCGATCTGTAGATGAAATAAGGAAGACCTATCGCTTTGACGTATCATGCCAGGGTTCGGTTCCCGAGGCGATCGTTTCTTTTCTGGAATCAGAAAATTTTGAGGACGCGCTCAGAAAAGCAATATCCCTTGGTGGTGACAGCGATACCCTGGCCTGTATGGCAGGCGGGATTGCCCAGGCATATTACAAGAAAGTTCCGCAGGAGATTGTTTCAAATGTGAGGGATAGACTCCCGGACGAGTTTCTGCCTATTATTGATGAATTTAATGAGACATATGGATTGTGAAAACATGGAAGACAAAGAATTCGATTTCTGGAGAGATCATTCTCCTAAGTATCTTGAGATGGCCTTAAATACAGAAAAGCGGGGGATACTTGAACAACCTGACGGCTATGGCACTAACACAGGAGAATGCGGTGACACAGTGGAAATGTATCTTGTTGTCAGGAACGGCGTTATTCAACATGCCACCTTCGACACGAATGGTTGTATAAATACCAATGCCTGCGCAAACACGGTCTCACGCATGGTTGAGGGGAAAAAGGTTTCACAGGCATGGGCGGTCACACCGGAAAAGGTTATTGAAGATCTGGAAACACTTCAAAAAGAGAATCACCACTGTGCCGAACTTGCTGTCGGGGCACTTTATTTCTTTATTTGGCATTGTCAAATTATCGGGAAAACAACCGGGAGCCCTGGAAGAAACTTTATTTAAAGGGGAAGTAGTTCATCTAAAAGTCATCAAAAAGTTTGAGTTGTTTTTTTTGTTCTCTCCGTCCGCTTTGACAGGCTTAGGGCTCGCGCAAAAATAACTTCATATTTTGGCATCTCATCTTCAGGTCACTCTTGACATATTATGAAGATCAAAAACCTTGAAATAGTCCACTATTACTGCAACTTTTGCTCTTCATAAATATGTCAATATTAACCCAAATCTGAGCGCCAAAATGTGAATTTATTTTTGCGCGAACCCTTAGGACTCTTTTTTACCAGAGGTTTCATTCAGACCCAGTCGGTGGCGAATGGTGTCAATCGCTGCTAAGCTGATCTTAGCCATTTCGTCATCTCTGTTCATGTGCCGTGAGGCGTCAAGAAGAAGCGCCTCAACACTTTCTTTGCCGTCAGGGGTTTTGACCGCCTGACGAGGGGTCTTTCCGC
>JAFDJF010000676.1 GCA_019307645.1 Deltaproteobacteria bacterium | reverse complement strand
TTGCAGCAGTCAACGTCGTCTTACCATGGTCAATATGCCCTACGGTACCCACGTTTACATGAGGCTTCGTCCTTTCAAATTTCTCCTTCGCCATAACTAAACCTCCTTAACGGTCTGATGATTTCTCAGATTTTATTCTACCGCCCTGCCTGTTAGCTGTTTTCAAATGGAGCCCACGACCGGGCTTGAACCGGTGAACCTCATCCTTACCAAGGATGTGCTCTACCAACTGAGCTACGTGGGCACGACTCCGTGGAATAATTGTTGGCAAGCCCTGATAAATCTATAAACTCTGAAGACAAAATGGAGCGGGAAACGGGACTCGAACCCGCGACCCTCAGCTTGGAAGGCTGACGCTCTAGCCAACTGAGCTATTCCCGCTTATTTCAGCGAACGTTTTGAGCTCCCCGATAATTCTCACGAAAGACTCCGTCCATTAGACCTCCCGGCAGGGACCCCTGAAAAAAACGGGGAATGATCTTGTGGTGGAGAGGGGAGGATTTGAACCTCCGAAGGCTGAGCCGGCAGATTTACAGTCTGCTCCCTTTGGCCACTCGGGCACCTCTCCGCGCAGCGATCGCTCAAATAATTAGTGTCTAAACGAAAAATCCTAGTTTTCGTTCAGACACTAATTAGAATTTATATGTTTATGACCTTCCTACGCTTTCATGGAGCCAGCGAAGGGAATCGAACCCCCGACCCACTGATTACAAATCAGTTGCTCTGCCACCTGAGCTACGCTGGCCTTTGAATTGTAAAGGCGTAACATGTAAGACTAATTTTATATAATACTAATTACAATCCCGGAAATGCCTGACTAATCCTGGTTATGGGGGGATAATCAAGGAATTACTCTGAAAATCGCCTGTTATCGTTTAATTTTTAAATATATTGTCTAACCGGCGGCCTTTGTGAAAGGATTATTGCCTGGTCCAAAAAAAGTTTCAACTGTCCGTGAAGAATAAAGATAAGATTTTTTTATGTCAACACCCAATTTTGATATTAAATGCTTGAAGTACTATATTCTTTTGTGGTAACTTGACAATCTATTTGATAAATTTATTATTTGAAAATTTCTTACGATTTAAGGAGGTAGTGATATGGCAGTGTTCGCTGGAGGATTGGCCGCCTTGGTGTTGGGTATCATTGGAATAATTGCTTGGTGTACAGAATTCATTCTCCTTTTAAAGGGTGCTGTGCCTCTAATGTTGATCCTTGGCGGGGCGTTAGCCGCCTATCTTGGCTTTGAAGAGATAAAGGATAAGAAAAGCGCTGACACTTTAGATGACACTGGTGAAGACCTCAAGCAGGAAGTTGAAAGCCTGAAGGAGGAACTTAAAGGGCTGAAAGAAGAGAAGCAGGAAGTAGAAAAAGAGGAATAAACATGCCGGACGATCGCCTCCGGATATCCGGCAGGGCCGGTTTCGGAGACGATCGTATCCATTGTCAGTTGGCTGCAATTTCCAATGCATTAAAAAAATAGCCGATTCTTTATCGCATCTTTTCCCTCCAGAACCATAACGACACTGGGTCCCGATGACATAAAATCCGTAACACTCTCAAAAAAGGGTTTTCTTTCATGGACCTTGTAGAATCCCTGGGCTTGAATTTTGGTCATTCTGACCATTTTTATTGCCAGTATGTTCAAGCCTTCCTCTTCCAGTCGTTTTATTACTGCTCCGATCAAATTCCTTGATACGCCGTCAGGCTTAATAATTGCTAGGGTTCGCTCCTCCATCGGGTAGTTGTCCTCCTGAGATTAATTTCATTGACCATGGGTATTTGTAACTGCTATAGAGCCAGCTGATACATTAGTCAAGGAGATTGTCTGTTAAAAAACAAGTATGTGAATTTACCACGGAAGTACACGGAATACCGCTGAAAAAACGGGAAAAGTTTATGAACATAAAGGGAAACGTTGACTAAAACCCGCTGAATATCTCAGTTTGAAGAAGGTGTTGACTTCTTGAATTGGGTGATTTGCTATAGAGGAATAAAGAATCCGGGCCTCTGAGGGCACGCCTTTGGGTTAAGGGCAGAGGGCCTGGTTTTCCGTGCTGAAATAAAAAATATCCTGACGCTTCAGTGTAATTCCGTGAAAATCCGTGATGGGATATAAAAAAGAAAGGATTGACAGATGAGTGAAGCAAATAACAAAAAACCAATAAGGATGGGACCGGAACAGGCCTTTCAATTCAACTGTGCGCCGGGCGTCCCGTGTTTCACCCGGTGCTGCCGGGATGTCACAATTGTTTTGACCCCTTATGATGTTTTGAGAATGAAAAACGCACTGGAAATTCCCGCGGGGGAGTTCATAGACGAGTATGCTATCATTATACAAAAACAAAAAGAAAAACGCCTCATCCCAATGGTGGTTCTCAAGATGGATGAAGAGACTAAAAGATGTCCTTTTGTATCTGAGAATGGCTGTGCCATTTATGAGGACCGCCCCTGGCCGTGCCGGATGTTTCCGCTTGAGATGAATGATGACGGAACTTTTGGTATCATAGCGGATAAATCTTTCTGCCAGGGTTTCGAGGAAGACCAGCAGCTTGTTATTTCCGAGTGGCTCCTTGAACAGGGGATCCCCATTTACGACGAGATGAACTCCCTTTTCACACAGGTTACTTCACCGCTCCGGGCGGAGGATCTGGATATTGATAATCCCAAAATCTATCAAATGACCTTTATGGCATTATACAACCTGGATAAATTTAGGGACTTTGTCCTTAACAGCACGTTCCTGGACAGGTTTGTGGTGGATGAAGTAACCATAGAAAAAATAAAACGACGCGACATAGAACTTCTGAAATTTGCCTTTGACTGGATAAAATTTGGTATTTTCGGGCAGAAGCTTTTCCAGATCAGGCCAGAAGCAATGCCGAAAGACGGAAAAAATGAATGATTGCCGAAGCAGATAAGATCATGGAAAGATCCATTGAAGATGAAGTTTTTAAACCGCTTACCGGAGATTCGTTCCGTTTTAGTTGCCACAAAGACATTTCATGCTTTAATGAATGCTGTGCAAAACTCCGTCTGATCCTGACCCCCTACGACGTTCTTCGGCTGAAAAACCGACTGGGACTTTCTTCTGATGAATTTTTGGATCGTCATACAGACACAGACATGAAGAGCCACAACCGGTTTCCCATGGCAAGGCTCAAGATGAGAGATGATGAAAAGAGGACGTGCCCATTTGTGACAAAAGAGGGATGCAGTGTTTACGAAGATCGTCCGGGTGCTTGTCGCCTTTATCCTTTGGGAAGAGCCTCCCGTATGGTGGCTGCAGACGGTGAAAAAAATGCCAGGGACAAATTTTTTCTTGTTGAAGAATCACATTGTTTCGGTTTTCAGGAAGAAAGGCTTTGGACCCTGGAGGAGTGGTTGCGTCATGAAGGCGTGAGCGAATACAATACTATAAATGACAAGTGGCTTGAAATTATCGGATCGAGAAAAAGCCTCGGGCCAAATGAGGCCATTCAGAAAAAGGTCCAGATGTTCTTCATGGCATCTTACAACCTTGACAAGTTCAGAGGCTTTGTTTTTAAAAGCACGTTTTTTGATCTTTTCCACGTGGATCAAGGACTGAAGGAGAAGTTGAAAAACGATGATGTGACCCTCATGAGCTTTGCATTTGAATGGCTGAAATTCAGCCTGTTTGGAGAGGAGACAATGCGACTAAAGTAGATTTTGTGATTGGCCCTGCAATCCTTAAATTTCACTCCGGTGAAAACCGGAGTCCAGACCAGCTGGAACCATTTGATATAACTGGATTCCGGCTTTCGCCGGAATGACGAGAAATGGTGTTTCCCGACTTTTTACGAGTTCATCAATTTTAGCAGCGTTATTAAAAAAAGATTCCCGGAAAGTCCCGGGGGTCTTTTTTTTCATTCGGCTTTTGAAACCTGGTCCTCAGGGCCAGGTCAGAGAGTGATGGCTCTGCCGTGTTGATAGGGACTAATTGATAATAGTGATCTAAAGTGAACTAAAGTGCCT
>JAFDJF010000124.1 GCA_019307645.1 Deltaproteobacteria bacterium | reverse complement strand
CACTTTAGGCACTTTAGTTCACTTTAGATCACTAAAAGGCCCTATCACCCGCGGCATAGCCAACTGACTCTGATCTAGCCCTGAGGACCAGATTCAAAAGCCGAATCAAAAAATCACGTCGCCATTATTTCAAAATCATTTATCTGATAAATTACACGCCCGTCAACCATGAGAAATCCGTCGGCCCGGATCCGGCGGTTAACATCATCTATTGAAGTGACCGAGGCCTGTACGGTTACCAAATTGTCAGAAGGAAGAATCTGGCCTCTATAGAGCCAGCTGTGCCTTTCTCCCGGCGCCATTGTGAAATTCTTGATGCCGGGGCCTGCAAGCTGGATGTCGGTGCTTTCCGCCCATACACCGATGCCCCAGCGGTTTACGGCCACAACCTTTATGGCCTGGAGAAAGGACTCCAGTCCAAGTGATCCCGGCCAGACAGGATCCTCGAAAAAGTGGGCCTTGAAAAACCACTCCCGGGGGTCGATGCCCTTTGTGCCGCGTATGAATCCCAGGTTGTTTGGACCGCCGTCAGGAACAAAGAGCTCAATGCGATCCACCATCCTGAGCTGGGCGTCCGGAAATAGCAGACCTTCCGGATAATCGAATTTCAGTCCTTTTCCAATTTCCCCGGGTGTCGGCTCGTAGAGTCCGGCGTCACTTATCCCCACCTGGTCGGCCAGTGCCTGCTTTGTAAAAAAACCGAAATAGGTGTCCCCTGTATATACAGGCCTTCCTTCATTTCGGACCTCAAAATCATAGTTCTGGATAATCATCCCGGCAGAGGTTGACACATTCGTTACCTTTACAGAAGTCGTCAGCGTACCTGCATCCGGAAACACGGGTTCATATTGAACTGCCGTCCCTCCCAGGTTCCGGAAGGAAAGATCGCTATCACTTGTGAGGGCTGAGCCCATATATGCAGCGAGCCAGCCGCAAGGCTGGAGTGCAATTTCCATGAGCACGGCAAAGGGCATCTCCGGCAGTTCCGGCATACCGCATGCGCTGAAATACCAGGCATTGGCCGGCACGTGGTATTGTGTCTCAACAGTGCCTCCCGGCTTCATTTGCCACTGTTCTGCATCAATTCCCGTAATGCAATCCAGGAACTGATAAGGGGGGCCGGGAAGGCGTGCGATGAATCGTTCACTGTCAAAAACCCTGTAGGGTTCCCCAAATGCCTCTGAGGGCCTGCCAACGGCAAAGGCGAGGATGCGGTCATGATCAAATAATACTTCCGGTTTCAGGATTTCCGGTGTTGAGTCTTTCGATCCGGATTTCTTTTTGCAGGACCATACTTCAGCGATTTTTTGTTTTGTAAGGCCTGAAAAGCGGATGGACATGTCAGTAATTTCCACAATAAGTTTGTCGTCCGCGTACATCAGGGCATCTACGATGGCATAGGGCTCAGGCCGGTAACCCAGTTCCTTGATGCTGATCTCATAGGTCACTTTTTGAGTGGTTTCTATCACCTGGCCGCGACACTTCAACCGGCCGGCTACGCCGGGCACGGGACCGCAAACGACGGTGTCCTGCTCTCCGACCCAGCCCATTCTCAAGAGAAAAATCCGAAGTGTATGAAGGCAGCACTCATACATCAATGTGCCGGGCATCACGGGGTCGTCGATAAAATGGCAGGTCAGGAACCAGTCATCAGCATGGATGTCTGCCTCGGCTCGAATAATCCCAAGTCCGAAGCGGCCGCCCCCTGGGTCCAGGTGTACCACCCGGTCCACCAGCGCCATACGGCCGCCGGGAATGCGTAAAGGATTCGTAAGCCCAAGGTCCTCAAAGGATGGGCCGAAACAGCCGGCGAGATCGCCGGACCGCAAGGTGTTTATCTGGTGTTTGCTGTATGATGCCACGTCCATTGGCACAAAATCCTGCCAGCCGTCCGGCCTGATGCCGGGCAGGGGTCGAAGATCCAGCTCGGTGTGCACAACTCCCTGGCCGGCAACCAGTTCTTCGAGTGTAAAGAACCCGGCGCAGCCGTCGGTCATGGTCAAAAGCGGTTCACCGTTTACAGTGCCTTCAAAATTAAATCTAAACAGATGCGTCTCTCCCTGGCGGAAGAATCGTTCTATCCGGATATTATAGCGGATCACCGTCCCGGGTCCGGGCAGTTCCCTGTGGAATGTCACGGCCGCATCCAGCAGGCGATAGACGGCAAGGCCCTTTGTCTTGAAATCAATACCCAGATATCCCGAAAGAAAGAGGTCCGCCTGTCCGGCTTCCACGGCGATACAGGTGGGAATGCGTCCGTGGTCGAGGTACCATGCCCCGGGGAGGATATCATGCTCGGTAATTACCCTGCCGTTTGTAAGGGATCGCGGTTTTCCTTCAACCGATACGATCCGGTCAACGAGCATAAGGGGTTCATCAGGGAGCCTTACACGGGTGGGGTGGGAATCGATCGGGGCAAAGTCGGGCCCGAGCATCCCGGCAATGGAGCCGATCGCGAATTCCAGACACATGGGGCGATCAAAGGCCACGGTACGCTTGTCTTTTTTGGTCGTCCCGGATTCAGGAAGAGACCTCATGGCCTCGACAAGGGTCATTTGAAAGGCCAGATTATCTGATAGGGTCTGGGAGATGTTTTTAGACAGACGCAGGTATTCCTCATGGGCCTGTATTCCGGCTGTTTCTGCCGCTTCCGCCTGGCGAAGTATGGGTTCCATTGACTGGGCAAGACCCATTTTGGATTTTTGATTTTGGCCTCCGGCCCGTATGGGCCTACGCCCAGGAGGGATTTTGGATTGGCTTACCTGGAAGGCATTATGTTCATTATCAAGCGTATCGCGGTGCTCGGGGGCGGAGACTTGAAAAGCTTTCCCTCCGATTGGGATGATGACAGATGCCGAAGGTTGTGATGTGCGGTACTCAGTCGTTGAAGCTTCACCCCCGTACAGGGCGTTCAGGTCCACAGGAACTCGTTCTGACAGCAAACGACCCAGAAGACGCAGCACGGATGCCGCATCGTCCTGGCCGGGAGCACAGGCAGACAAGGCCATGTGTGGGCGGCTGTCAAGGATATTGCCGATCATGCGGGTGCAGGAACTGCCGGGCCCCATTTCCAGGAAGATGCGGATACCGTCTTCATAGGCCGCGTCGATTAGCCTGGGGAAATTGATACTGTTTACGACCTGTGCCAGGATGGAGTCGGCAGCGTTTTTTCTGGTTACTTCATAGGCCCTTTCAAGGGCACAACTGTAGAACGTGATATCTGGTGGCGGTGATGTCTCAAAGAGATGAAGTTCGTGGTAGGGTCTTTCCTCTATGCGTGCGACTTCACAATGGACGGTGGGCACACCGGACAGGGGAAAAAACCGGCAACCGAGCGTCTTCACCACCTCTTCAACGGCGCTTCGATTTCCTCCCAAAACGCATTCGTTCAGGGTATTGACAATTAAAAGATAAACCTTTCCTTTACCCTTGAGGACCTTTTTGGCTTCCTCCTCCGGGCAGTCGATCACCCCTGAGACCCAGTCCACTTCTTCATTTTCAGGAAGCTTCCAGGTCTTGCGTGCCGCATTACATGGGCCTGCCAGATCATGGGTGAACAGGGTGGAGGCGTTCATTCGGCGAAGCATTTCATCACGGTCAGTCCAGGCATTTAAGGAAAAAAGCGCGGCAGATTCTCCCAGACTGTAGCCGATGGCTGCGTCAGGGCGTACCCCGAAACCCCGGATAAGATCGCTTACTGCAGTTCCAAGGGCCACCTGACCGGAAATTTCGGCCTTCGGATTCAAGTCAAACGCTTCAATGGATTCTGTGTTCCAGAAAAGTTCCGGAATAAACTGGTCGCGCAGCCGGCTGTTCTGCAGGTCCTGCCTTTGGAAGATTTCCGGCCACCGGGCCGAAAGGCGCCGTCCCATTCCCGGAAAGTGATTTCCGGAACCCGGAAAGACAAACGCCACCTTTCCGGTTTTTCCCAAAGGGCCGGGAGAAAATGACACAGGGAAATTCGGCATGGGAGAGATTGACTGGACGGGATTATCAGTAAGTAATCGTTTTGCATGATCAATGAGCGATGGGAGTTCTCCTCTATCGTGAGGGGTAAGTGTCAGGCAGAGGGCGTTTTCGGGATTCAACCGGTTTTTCTTGTGCCACTTCCGGGCAAGAGCACCCACACGCTCTTCCGGGAATTGACGGATATGGGAATGCAGCCGATCCAGTCCTTCCTGGATTTCTGAAACATGGTCCGCCTCAATAGAAAAAAGCGCGGCCTTTTCCAGGCTTAGTGGTTGCAGTGCGTCTGTGCGGGAGTAAGAGCGCTCATGCTTTTCAAATGCTTCCAGGATAACATGGGTACAATTGCCGTTCACGCTGAAACAGTTCAGGGCAGCCCTTCGCGGACCTTGCTCACGATTGCGCAGCCAGTATTGCGGACCCGGGAGAGAGGAAAAACCTGTGTCCGGGATACTGATGCGGGAATTCTGATCCGCGCACCTGATGGGAGGCTGGATTTCCCGGTCGAGGCACAGACACAGCTTCACCAGGGAGGCCATCCCCGATGCTGAACCGGTGTGTCCGATGTCGGCCTTGACGCTTCCCAAAGGGCAGGGGGCATCGTTGCGCCCGGAGGGGAAAACCTCCTGCAGGGCCTGTGCCTCCATCCGGTCTTCATCAGGAATGCCGCTCCCATGGGCCTCCAGGTAACCGACACTGCTCGGGTCCATGCCCCCCTCGTCATAGGCCCTTTGCATGGCAGTCCGGCAGGTCTCGGCATCAGGAACCAATGATTCTATTCCGCCGCCCCCGGCCACGCCGATACCCTTGATGACCGCATAGATCCTGCTGTCGCCGTTTGCGGCCCGGTCAAGCCTTTTTAAAATGACTGCGGCGGCGCCTTCTCCGATAATTGTTCCGTCCGCATCAGATTCAAAAGGACGGATTTTCCCGGATGCAGAAAAGGCCCGGCCAAAGTGTGTGCCAAGCACAGACCGTATATCCGCAGCCAGGTCCACTGCGCCTACAACGGCATGATCGATGGTGCCGTTTTCAAGTAATCGAACCGCTGTTTCCAGGGCGCGTATGCCGGAACTTTCTTCACTGGAGATGGTAAAGCTGGGGCCTCCCACATGAAACTCACGGGCAATGCGGCTTGCCACAATGCCACCCAGTGCTCCCATGGTTCTATTGGCGGTCAAGGGAGGGGCGGCAGCCTCCCTCAGAGATTGTATCCAAATATCCAGTTCTTCATTTGTCAGGTCCTGCCCCAGTTGTTTTGCCCAGCCTCTGGCTTTTTCAGGAATCCACCATCGGAGCTGAAAATTAGTCGTATTCAGATCCAGTCCGATTCCGATAAATACGCCGGTGCGCATGCGATCTTTTTCAGTCAATCCCGCATCAAGAATCGCACGGCCTGCAATCTGAAGCATTAGAGACTGCTGGGGTAGCATCTCTTCAAGCTCCTTTGGCGGGATACGAAATTTGTCCAGGGAAACCGAAAGTTCATGAATGGTATACCCGTCAAAAGGGAATCGGTCCAGACCCTGATTCCTGAACCAGAAACTGTCTTGTGCGCCCCACCAGTTGTGCGTGGATGAAGGCTCGGTTTCATCAGTATTGCCGAGGACACGCTCACAAAATTTATTCAACCCGTTCCACGGCCCAAAATGGGCATCCATGCCGATGATGGCAACTATTGGTTTTGGATTTTGAGTTTTGGATTTTAGATGATGGGATTGGGAACCTGCATTTCGGGGGACAGAATTTATTGATTGATCATCTGTCCATTCTTCTATGAGCACATGGGCGTTTATTCCTCCAAACCCGAATGCATTGACGGCCGCCCGCCTTGGCGTGTTATTGTCGCGTTTTGTCCAGGGTCTGGGTTCAGTCAGGATTGTAAAAGGACTGGTGTCCATGGCAAGGCCGGGATGGGATGCGCTGAAGTTTGCTGTGGGGGGAAGCGTCTTGTTTTTGAGGGCCAGCAGGACCTTGATCAGCGCTGCAGAGCCTGCTGCGGTCAGGAGATGTCCGATATTGGACTTGATCGACCCGATGACGCATTGTCCCGGGGACCATCCGTCAGTCCCCCACAGGGCCTTCAGGCTTTCGAACTCCACAGTATCTCCCACAGGGGTCCCTGTGGCATGGCATTCGACAAGATCTACATCCCGGGGGTCCCAGCCAGCCTCCTCGTAGGCCGGCTCCATGGCTCGCAATTGCCCTTCGGTGTCGGGCGCCAGCAGGCTGCCGCCAACATCGTTTGAAAGACCAATCCCTGCGATGACGGCATAGATATGGTCTCCGTCCCGTAAGGCATCCTCTGTGCGTTTGAGTGTGAATAAGCCGGCGCCTTCACCCACAACAAGTCCGTTGGCGTTTTTGTCAAACGGGGCGCAGACGCCTGTGGCCGAAATCGCCCTGAGTTGCGAAAAACCCATCTGGGTATAGAGACAATCCGGACGGGACACTCCGCCTGTCAGCACGGCATCGGCGCGGCCGCTAAGGAGCTGGTCAGAGGCAAGCTTCAGGGCATAGAGGGAGGAGGCGCATGCCGCATCCAGGGTAAAACTGCCGTTCCCAAGGCCCAGGGCTTTGGCAAGTACCCCTGCCGGGAGCCCGGCCACATAGCGGTTCAAGGGATGGATCTTGTCATCTTTTTTCTCGTTCGGTCGCCCAAGGACTTTTTCCTCAAAGGTTCGGCCGAGATACTCGAGTGCCATGGCAGAGGCCTTTTCTGTGGGCAGCACGATGTTCCCGATAATTACGCCCACTCGGCTTCTGTCAAGATTTTCTGTGACAGCGTCATTGAAGGCCTGGTGTCCGGCGTACAGGAGAAGATGAAACATGGGGTCGAGCTCTTTGAGAAGGGAAGGGCTGATGCGGAGGTCCTGGGGAATGAGCGCGGAGGAAGATCCCTCAATAAAACACACCCGTTTTGAATACACCTTGTCCGGAAC
>JAFDJF010000675.1 GCA_019307645.1 Deltaproteobacteria bacterium | reverse complement strand
TCTTGTACTCTTGTTTGGTTGGGAGCGGGAACTTCTCGCCAGTGGGACTGATTGAATATTCTTTTTGTGTCATTTTTTCCCCTTTATGTTTGGACAGTTCAGCTTATGCATTTCCGGCAAAACGAAATTAAGGAAGTTTCAGACAACGTTTTCTATAGTGAATATCTTGCCAGAATGTTGACTTTGGCTAACTTCAAAACAAGTTAACATATCCCAACATTCAACCCCGCATGATCGGGGAGGTTGTCACATGGATTGATCCAGGGACCCTTCGCGTATAACCCTGAATTTTCCTGTACTAATATCAAGGTCGTAAATATTGAAATTGGTCCGCATGTCGATACCCTCGTAATGGGTCGCGAGGTTTATTGAGGCAGAGCCGTTCTCCCCGCTTTTAATGCGATGAAAAACCCCTCTGGGCCAGATTAGAAGGGCAGGGCCATCGTATAAAAGTTTGTTGTTGTGTTTTACATATTCGGGGGTGACAATAAATGATTCAATCCTGCCATGCGCCTTTATATAGATATCCACATGGCGAACACCCTGCAGTACGATCAGGTTATCATCCTGATGCGGATGCATGTACCAGGGCTCAAGGATATCACCAACAGGCCCCGGTGAGACAGCCGTGCCATTATGGATGACCCTGTCCACTCCATCTATTTTGGGAACCAGGTTCTTGGGCAGTATATCAAAGGAAACCCCTTCAGTTTTCCGAAAAGGCTGCAGGGCCACAACTTTATAAAGACCGGGAATTCCTGCGACAATAGGACTTGTTGCCATTGGTTTTACTCCTGTTTTGTTGACTGCTGAATTGCGAGAATATCCCCCAGTTTGGTGTCAAGGGAACATTCCACATCATGAATATGAATGGATTCCAGGCTGAGCGAATGTACCTGGATCCGGGTCTCAGGCGCCAGAGACTTTCCAAATTTCTCTCCTGCTGCCCTTGCCACCTCGCGCACAGTGTCCTCTGCAAACTGTGGATATCTATGGGCCTTTAAAACCAGTTCAGTTTCATCCGGACGTTTAAGAAGATCCTGGGATACATGCAAAACACTATCAAGTATGTCTATTAAATCCTGGTATGCCGGGAGTTGCTCTTCATCGGCAAGGCTAACCAGGAGTTGCGTTTTAGATCTTTGGGAATGTGTGGCCTGCGGCCAGGGATCATTAAAGCGCTTGAAAAGTACCTCATTATAGGAAAGGGTACAGGGACATGCTGTGAGATGGTGCACTCCGGCGCCCACCTGAAATTTTTTGGTCCAGTCGCTTCTATTCTTAGTCAATTCTACCTTGCAACTTACTTCGACAGAGTCAATAGAGTTAAGTTTGCTGACCGGCGCCCGCTGGATGAACGGCAGGTGACCTGTTAATTCAACAAATATATTCTGCGCATTTTGTGCTGATAGGATTTGGGAGGCAAGCAAGTTCCCATACTCTGCCAGGCTGCTAAACTTATTGTCATATAAATTTGCAATGGCCTGCTCAATCCTGGACATGTGAATACCGCGCTTGTCGGCCGGAAGGTTAACAAGAATTCTGGCCGTAAATGGAAAATGGCCGCCTTTATTTTCAACTAGTTTGACCCAAACAGTCTTTCCCGAAATACCGACGCGCTCCAATGGTAATGGAAAGGATGGAGATTCTTCCGGCACATCAATGCAGGTTTTCAGTACTTGCCGGTGTTTTTCATCTGGAATGAAGGTACTCAAATAATTTTCTCCTTCAGCATGGACTGGTACCAATCCTGTACGCTAGTCCACCGGTCAGAATGATTCGCAGTCCATTCGCGAAGCATTTTAAAATGATTCCTCTGAACAGTGGTTGCCTTTGGCTCGTTTTCAAGAAAAGTAATTACTTGGTTGATGATAGCAAGAAGTTTTTTCTTGTCACTTAAAAAACAGAGGCTTCCCCGGTGCAGTCTTCGTAATGTAATCGGTTCAGGCCCTGCAAAGCCAAATGGAAAGCGGCCGGCAAGTTTCAGAAAAAAGATCCAGTCCTCCCCGTAGGATATATCATCGAATCCTCCCATTTCCTCAAAAGCTTCTCGTTTGAGAGCCATTGCGGAGGGCACCATAAAACACCAGCGCAGCAAAGCTTCAAAACAATCCCCCTCTGGACCTGCTCCATCTTCAGGTATGAAAAATTTAGTACCGCCAACTTCATCTATTGTTTGCGAAGTTCCATAGGCAACCTGGTAGCCGCGGCTGAAGACATCCAGGAGCTTGTGAACGTGGTTATCAAGCCAAAGATCATCGGAATCCAGGAACATGAGCAAGTCGCCGTTGGAGGCTGCAACGCCTGCATTGCGAGCCGGGCCCGGGCCTGCGTCATGGAGTTTGA
>JAFDJF010000123.1 GCA_019307645.1 Deltaproteobacteria bacterium | reverse complement strand
ATACATCCCGCCACTCACATGAATAACCTGGCCCGTAATATATGCCGCTGCACCGGAGCAAAGCCAGTACACCGCCTCGGCCACATCCTCCGGCTTGCCAAGTTTTCCTAATGGTATCTGCTGGACAAAATTTTCCTTGATTTTTTCTGAAAGCACGGCCGTCATTTCCGTATCAATGAAGCCGGGAGCAACGGCATTTACATTTATACCCCTTGCAGCCACTTCCCTTGCCACAGTTTTGGTAAATCCCATGATCCCGGCCTTTGACGCAGAATAGTTGGCCTGCCCGGCGTTTCCTATCTGCCCGACGACAGAAGAGATGTTTACAATTTTGCCGCTTCGCTGCTTGACCATAGGCCTGATGATTGCCTGGGTGCAGTTAAAGACACTCTTAAGATTAACATTGATGACAGCATCCCAGTCCGCTTCAGACATTCGCATCAAAAGCGTATCCTTGGTGATGCCGGCGTTATTTATAAGGGCATCGACTCTTTTGAATCTTGAAAGCACATCTTTAAATAAGGTTTCGACAGCCTCAAAAGAAGACACATCCACCCTGTGGCTTTCCGCCTCAACACCTTTCTGCGCCAGAGCGTCCAGGGTCTCTTCCGAGGCGGTGTCATCCGGATCATAATGCATAATAACGATCCGAGCTTTCTCTTCTGCAAATTTGAAGGCCACAGAGCGGCCAATTCCTTTGGAACCTCCCGTAATCACGACAACTCTAGTTTCAGAATCGCCCATATCAGCTACCTCTATTTCATTTTCGATTGGTGATTTATGATTGGTGATTCAGGGGATCTTTTGTAACGACTCAGGTTCAAAGGTCAATCTCAAATCATCAATCAAAACCGTTGTTCCCGCATCTTCTCCAACAATCCATTGTTCACATAGTGAACAGCGAGCCTGATGGCATTTTTTATGGCGCTGGGGGAAGATTGTCCATGGCATACAATTCCCACTCCGTTTATTCCCAAAAGGGGCGCGCCGCCGTATTCTTCGTAATTCAATTTTCTTTTAAAACTGTCGAGAGAACGACGCCCAAACAGCAGCGCAGCCCGACCCAAAAAAGAACTCTTCAGTTCCGTGCTTAACAACTTTGTTACGGCCTCGCCCATCCCTTCGCTAAGCTTTAAAGCCACATTCCCCACAAAACCGTCACATACGATGATTTCCACATCGCCGGAAAAAATATCACGACCTTCTACATTTCCTATGAAATTCAGTGGGCTTTCCTCATATAAACCCCTTGTCAGACGGACCAGTTCATTACCTTTGGAGCCTTCTTCACCAATACTTAACAGGCCGATTGAAGGATTTACCATGCCCAGACATGAGCCGGCAAAGGCATGGGCCATCACGCCGAACTGAAAGAGATGGGTTGGGCGGCAGTCGACATTGGCCCCAACGTCAATAAGGATCACATAGCCCTTTTCGCCAGGAAATACGCTTGCAATGGCGGGTCTCTCCACGCCGTCTAATCGGCCAAGGATCACAACTCCGGAAGCCAGAGTCGCGCCGGAATTCCCCGCACTGACCACCGCATCGGATATTCCTTTTTTTACAAGATCAAAGGCGACCCTTATGGACGCGTTTTTTTTTTGACGAACCGCCTTTAGAGGGAGTTCGTCCATTTGTACCGCTTCTTCACAGTGATGAACGGTGATATGATCCGCAGACGGAAGGTGCGCCAATTCTTTGACCACAACCTCCCTGTCCCCAACAAGGGTGATATCGATACCCAGTTCAGAAGCAGCTTGAACCGCACCCAGTACAGCCACGTGTGGAGCATGGTCTCCACCCATAGCGTCCACGGCTATGTTCATACTATTTCTCTTCAGTCTTAATTATGGTCTTGCCATTATAGGTCCCGCACTCAAGACATACATGGTGGGGCAATACGGGTTCATGACATTGAGGACAAGTGACAATATTGGGCATTTTGATGCTGTCGTGAGATCGCCGCATATCCCGTTTGGACTTTGATTTTTTCTTTTTAGGTACTGGCATAATTTAATATTCTCCATAGCGAGGCAGCTTCAAAACGTCCTCTCTTGCCCAATCCCTGCGTCAGGATCAGATTTTACGCTTCAAAATACGACCTGTATTCCTGTTTACCCCGTTAAATGCATAGCATATTTAGTGTCTGAACGAAAAATCCTAGTTTTCGTGTTCCCTACTCTATGATTAAATTAAACTTGTGAGTATATAAACCGTCTGCCTTTTGTCAAGAGAATTAATCTATTCCTGGTTTACTCATGGGCGAAAAAAATATACAAAAGCACGAGGCATAGATTTATAAATTTTCTTTTTTCCCTTGACAGTTATGACCTTTTCTATTATATTTCCAACCAATTATCCATGCTGGTGTCTGCCCACGCCCATATGAAAGGACCGGCGTCCTTTCAAGGCCTTTCTGCACCCGGGCACCTCAAGTACAAGACTACCCAACAGGCAGTTTTAAGAAACCTCACCCATCTATTTTTTACCTACTTGCCTATGTGGAGATATAGAGAACGGCTTAATTACTACGAAAAGCTCCGGCGTTCGCTTTACGAAATATTGAGAGACGCGCTCGAACGCCGGTTAATGAAGCTATCCCTCATAGATTCCTTTTACAATTACCAGAAAAACGGGATCGACTACAGCTTTCTTGAAAAAAGTGAGTTGAAGCCGAAATCAAAAAAAATGGAAAAGGAATCTGAATTATTTAACACCTTTATCGTCATTTTCTGTGAAGGCATTGTCAGCCCAGAATTGAAGAATTATCTCCGATTTTTTCGTGAGAACAAAGTCGTTAAGAAAAACCTTGAGTATATTGCCAACTACTCACTCTACAAGCGGTTCCATCACAACCTTCGCTATTTTGATAATCCCGGTTTCCTGGATTTCATCGAGGAATTAATAGACGTAGATTACGCATTGCTCCTACAACAGGACCCTACAATTAAAAAGAAAAATCGATATTCCCTCAGTCATTTTCACGTCAAAATTGACTGGCCCATTGCTGATGCAGCCGAAGACCTGGCCAAACATCTCAGATATATTCAAAACAACCTGCACGAGAACGGAGAAAAAGAGGCACGCATTCTCCAGAACAAGCTCTTTGAAAATTACGGATGCCATCACAGCGTGGGAGGAAGGCGTACCGCAGGACTGATTGCAGCTCAGCTTTTAAACAGCCTGGATTGCATCTCCACAATCTTTGTCTCCAGTTCAGAATCGCGGGCCATGTACAAATATTCCGAAAGAGCCGTATCAAAGTATTTTCTTATACAATTTTCAAAAAAACAGGTCGAAGCCCTGGCTGGTAAGGAAGGCATGGCGCCCGACGAGTTCAAATCGGCCTATCTTTACCCGGCAAAAAGATTTTATATAGGAATTTCGGAAGCATATTACAATCACACCCCTTACGCCAAACCCCCCGAAGACGGAAAACTCAGAAAGGTGAAACCCGCCTACAACTGGCTCAAATTGAGGGACGGATTTCTCCATCCCAGAAGTGACGTCCTGAATGCAAAACCCATCAGTTATGACTGGGTCTACACGACGGAAGACTGATCACGCCTCTTCACAATACCAGCAATCCAAAGATCTGTGCCTTTTGAGCAAATACATGCATCCATCATCTGCAAGGACCTTGAAATAATCATGATCCGGACCGTACCACCGGTTCAGGATTTCCTCGACTGTCTTTTTGTTACGATCCAGCATAAAATAGACAGGTCGTTCATTTGCCTTATAGCCGGAATAGGCAATGACCTTAATCTCTCTATCTTTTTTGCCATTGACTGGCATAGTGTCCTCGGGCTTAAAGAATCCATTTTTTTAATATTCTATATTAGGGGCACAAATTTTACCAGGAAACCCAGCATGTTTTTAACTTTTTTCATATAAAATAAGACAATCAAGGAAAAGAGTAGCTTGGCAATAAATTTGTGTTGTATTTCTAACATATTTCCGCTATTCATATTTTAAATATTCAAAATTTACTAAAAATCTTCACAAAAACACAATCTTGCCACGTTTAACGGCCTTTAAGCCGACTTGCCATGAATCTATCCGCTAACATCAGCCATTTTCTCAAATGTTATTGGACAGCTGCTTATTAACCCCCAGGTAGGAGATATTAAAATGAAATCGACAAAATTAAGTGGCACCTCGCGACTCTTTATCGTACTCCTGTTGTCGGCACTCATGGTTTTTGCCGTTGGCTGCAAAAAATCCAAGCCGGTCTATAAGGCGGAAATCAGGCGGACGGCAGGGGGGATTCCGCACATCAAGGCAAAAGACTTTGCCAGTCTGGGTTTCGGTACCGGATACGCTGCGGCTGAGGACAATATCTGCCTGCTGGCGGAAAGTATTCTCAAACACAGGGGAGAACTCTCACGCTACTTTGGCCCGGGTGAAAACAATGAAAATCTAAACAGTGATTTTTTCTATAAACTGATGATCGACCGGGGCCTGGCAGACCAGGAGATTCCCCCGGAGTTCGAAGCCCTGTTCCGCGGATATGCGGCCGGGTATAACCGGTACATCCGAGACACCGGTGTGGACAATATCTCCGACCCGAACTGCCAATATGCCGAGTGGGTGGGTGAAATCAGCGTCGATGACGTCAAACGCATCAACACCATGCCTTTCTGGCTGCCGAATTTTCATCCTCTGATTGTTGCCGCCACACCGCCGGCTACAGGGACAGCCTCTGTGCGGTCCAAATCAACATCCCTTGCACGGGCAACGAATGCCGTGCAGAACCTGCAAATGCAATTTGCGGCCCTGGGAAACCCATACGATAAGGGCAGTAATGGCCTGGCGCTGGGACGGGATGCCACGAAAAGCGGAAAAGGCATGCTACTCGCCAATCCCCACATGATCTGGTCTGGAACAGGGATCCATCAGACAATCCCCGGCGTAATGAACATGCTGGGGGCAACCGTACTTGACCGGGCCAATGTGGGTTTTGGAACGACCGAGCACGTGGCCTGGACCAATACCGTATCCCCGGCCCAGCGCTACGCGTTCTATATGCTCCAGCTTGATAACGCCAATCCCACAGTCTATAAAATGGACAATGTGCCGTATGATATGATCACCGAAGAGGTCACGGTATCAGTGCTAAATCCTGATGGCTCCTTGGGAGAGCAAACGCATACGTTTTATTCGACCCATTTTGGATTTGTTGTCGGGGGGTTATTCCCCTGGATGCCCGGTATGGCATTTGCCCTCAGACTCGCTGATGAAGGTGACCGAAACCTCTATGCCGCGATTGCCAAATACCAGACAGAATCGGTGCGTGATCTGAAGGAAGTGCACGACAAGTACCAGATCGACACAACTTACACGATTGCAGCGGACTCCTCCGGCGAAGTGCTCTTCGGAGATCTGGGTCCACTCGCGAACATGACTGATGTTCCCTTCTGGTGCTTCCAGGGTTCTGTAATGGTTGGGTCGTCTTCGGATTGCCAGTGGTGCGATGATCCGGACGCTGCAGCGCCCGGAATTTATCCTCCTGACCAGCTTCCCTCCCTGTTCCGGTATGATTACGTCCTCAATTCCAACGACAGCTACTGGCTGACCAACCCGAATGAGCCGTTAACAGGCTTCAATCCAAGCCTTGGAAAAGTAGACACGGAACGGACACTGCGCACACGCTCCGCACTGAAGATGGTGCAGGAGCGGCTGGATGGCAGCGACGGTCTCGGCGGCAACAATGAGTTCACGCTGGATCAACTGTTGCACATCGCGCTGAGCAATCAGAATTATACTGGTCAGCTGCTGCGCGACGACCTGGTCACTCTTTGTGAGGATAATCCAATTGTGGATATCCTGGATGTCGACGGCAATGTTATCTCGACAGTGGATATCAGCGAAGCCTGCTCTGTACTGGCTGACTGGGATCTGCACGCGAATCTTGACAGCCGGGGCGCGCACCTCTTCCGGGAGTTTATTCGGGAGGCCAACGAGGCTGGCGGAGGCGGCTACGTCCGGGTTCTGCCCTCTGTACTGAATTATACAGTGCCTTTCGACCCAGCCGATCCCCTGGGAACCCCGCGGGGACTGGATACCACCGATAATCCGGAGGCATTACAGGCACTGGCAAAGGCTGTGCAGAAACTCCGTGACGCAGGCATCCCCCTGGAAGCTCGCCTGGGTGATCTGCAAACGGTAACACGAAACGGCGAGGTGATTCCCATCCACGGGGGAGTTGAAGGTTGCGGAGTCTTCAATAAAATCGAATCTGATCCTGACTTCGAGGGCGCAGGAGGCTATCCAGAAGTCACAGGCTCCAGTTCAAGCTGGATTCTGGCGACCGAATTCACAGATGACGGCCCGACGTGTAAAGGCATACTCACATATTCCATCTCCGCAAACCCGAATTCGCCGCATTATTCCGACCAGAATTGGAAAAGACAGTCATCACAGAAGGGATTTCAGACTGTCGTCGCGGCGGCTGGAAGGAATTCAGCCAGCCGGAGTTCAAGAACTGTGCGGAGTGTCTGGCTTATTTTCTATCTCTGCAGTGTGAGCGGATTACGGAGTTTAGTAGTGACGAGGAATAGTAACCAATTAAGATATGATGTATAAGACCACAGCAAAAGCCCTGTCAAAAGTCAGGGCTTTTGTTGTTTCTGCGCGAACCCTCAGCACATGGAAGCCCTCAATTTCGTCCTTGTCTGTCAATCCCCGGTATGTTAGAGAAGGAAAAAGTAACCAGTAACCACTGATCGGTTGCACCAACGGATCGATTGATGCAGAATTCATCTCTAACGAACCGGACTAATTACGGTTTACTGAATACTGATTACTGATCACTCTTCGACCTTTTGACTCTTTGACCTTAGACCATTTTTTTATGGAGGCCATATATTACTCATGCCCCAAAAACAGATTATCACCCGTTTCCCGCCAAGCCCCACAGGCTATCTCCACATAGGAGGCGCCAGGACAGCCCTGTTTAACTGGCTCTTTGCCAGGAAGACAGGCGGGACGTTTATTCTTCGGATCGAAGACACAGACAAAGAAAGATCTTCGGACGAGGCTACCAATGCCATCCTGGAATCAATGGAATGGTTAGGCCTTGACTGGGATGAGGGTCCTTATTTTCAGTCAAAAAGGTATGATATTTACAGCTCCTTCATTGACCGTTTGCTTGAAACCGGTCAGGCCTATCACTGTCATTGCACGCCGGAAGAACTGGACAAAAAAAGGAATGAGGCAAACGCCAAAGGGCTCAAACCCAAGTATGACGGCAAATGCCGGGATCTCGGGCTCGGTCCTGCTACCGGTTCCGTAGTCAGGCTCAAGACCCCGCTGTCCGGCATAACACGGTTTAACGACCTGGTCAAAGATCCCATCAGTTTCAACAATGACGAGCTTGACGACTTGATCCTGAAGAGATCTGATGGAAGCCCTACGTATCATATGGCGGTTGTCGCTGACGATATCAGCCTTAAAATCAATCACATCATCAGGGGTGATGACCACGTGAACAACACCCCGCGTCAGATACTCATCTATGAGGCGTTGGGGGAGCCAATCCCCCGGTATGCCCACATCCCCATGATCCTCGGCCCTGACAAGACAAGGCTGAGCAAACGGCACGGCGCCACATCTGTTCTGGCATACCGGGATATGGGCTATCTGCCACATGCCCTGCTCAACTCGCTGGCCAGGTTAGGATGGTCCCATGGGGACCAGGAAAAGTTTACAAAAGAAGAACTCATTGAAAAATTTTCGCTGAAAAATGTAGGGACCTCTGCGGGTGTGTTCAACGCTGAAAAACTGCTGGATCTGAATGCCTGGTATATTCGAGAGACCTCAGACGACATTCTTGCAAACGAGGTAATGCCCTTTTTGCGTCAGCTAGGTCTGAATAACCTTGACAAGGAAAAGGTAAAACAAGCTGTCGGTACACTTAAGGCAAGAAGCAAAACCCTTGTTGAGATGGCTGAAAATGCCCTTTTCTATTTTCAGGATGATGTCACATACGAAGAAAAGGGCGACAAGAAATTTTTGAAAAAAGACATTCTGGAATTACTGGAAGACCTGCAGGGGAGGCTTGAAAAAATGCCCGATTTCAATCAATCAGGTCTGGAAAAAACATTTGTGCCATTTCTGGAAGAAAAAGAAATCAAACTTGGCAAGGTGGCACAACCACTCAGGATGGCGCTGACGGGCAAAACCGTAAGCCCCGGAATATTTGAGGTCATGGAGGTACTGGGAAAGGAATCTGTGCTTCAGAGACTTTTAAAGGCAATTGCACATATCCGAGAGAAAAAGTGAGCTAAAGTTCGAAGTGAACTAAAGTGAGCTAAGGTTGTGGTGCGCTTCGCGGACATCATTTTTTGTAAAATATTGAAAGATTCTCTCTTCCGAGTTTATCCGTGCCATTCCGTGGTAACTTCCTTCTCTCACTCAATATACACCGGTTCCCGCAATATGAGTTCAATTGCCTTTTCAGCTACAGAAGCAAGCCGCGGATGCGTTTCCTTCAGATTGACTACCTGTCTTAAGTGATCCGCCGTCCTCATGACCAGGGAAGCAATGTCGCCCTCGTCAACAGAAACAAACTCCAGGAGTTGTTCCCAGGGAACACCTTTGGCCCACATAAAGAGAGTCGCAGCAGGCCAGAACAGAATGGGGGTCGTATCAAAGCCACGCGTTTTCTTCAGGCTCCTGATTTTTTCGATGTGATCAAGGATTCTATAGAACGCTCCCTCAAGTTCCACAAAATCAAGACCGCTGTCCAATCTCATGTCTGTTTCATGCGTCCTGTCCCAGACAAACGGGGCAAGCCCTCCTGCCAGGATCTCCGGTGAAACGCCGTCAAACGCACCCTTTCTGATCGCCTCTGCAATCACCAGGGGTTGATCCAGTCTCAGCTTGGACGCCCAGTAACCGTCAGGGGTCAACCGGTCAAACTCATCAACAAAACCCGTTTCTTTCAAAAACCGCAGATGCCGCTTAAAACTGAGCCACAGCCCGCTTCCGGTTCCTGCCATGTGATCAGCCATTGACCGAAAATCTTTAAGCGATTTGCGAAGTGTGCTCCTGGACTTGCCGTGGCAGACTTTCAAATGCTCACAGGTTTCACACGGCATGGACCTGAGCCCTTTTTCCAGTTTGTCAACCTGTGAGGCATCTCCCTGCCCGTCCAATACCTCGTGATGGATGCTGTTCACGTCCAGAGGTGCCAGTTCCTCATGCGCAATCCCTTTAAACAGAAGATCCAACGCTTCCGGTGTGTAATCTTTTGGAATATCAAGCCGATAGTCTAAAATGGTTTCGATTTGATTCAGATCGATCTTCCTCAACCTGAACCGATGTTTTCGCTTGTCGGCACTCTTTTTAATGTCGTGTGCCATGGTGAAAGATCTGCCTTGATCTGTGAGGGTCTTAAAGGATGCATAGATGTTTCCATTTTTGTGAAGAAAGAGCCTGCCAGGCTCAAGGTGAACCATAGCCGCGTTGACTGATCGCCCGTATCTAAAATGCCGTTCCTGCTTTTTGATCTCCTTTTTGATTCCTGATCTTTTTTCAATCAGTTCTGAGACTTCAAAAGGGTCCTCGGTATCACATCTTCCTTTTGGCAGTGTCTTTTTTAGATCCGACAGCATTCGTTCCCAGCGGCTTTTGAAAGAAATCTCCGATTCGATCTCCTGGAACGTAGCAAAAGAGCGCTCAACCAAGTCTTTGACCTCAAGTGGCGTGTGAGACAGAAGAAGATTCAGGGTCATTGAAAAGTTTATGTTTATCTGGCTCAGGATAGGCTCCGGCCGGGAATCTTTTAACTCATTAATGAGTTTAGGGTTCTGATAAATTCCCGGGATAATTAGTGCGAATCCGATATGGTCCATCCCTCTCCTGCCTGCCCGACCGATCATTTGATGGAGCTCAGTTGCCGTGAGATCAATAAATTCACGCCCGTTAAACCGATCGCTTTGAATAAGAGCCACTGTCCTTGCCGGAAAATTAACGCCTGCCGCCACTGTAGATGTGGAAAAAATGGCATCCAGAAAGCCTTTGTTCATCGCCATTTCAACAAGGACTTTCCAGTAAGGCAATTGCCCTCCATGATGGGAGGCAACCTTGCACTCCAGAATCGCCCTTATTTGGCGGTGTCCTTCAAGGTGCGGGTACTCTTTTAAAAAAGACGTGAGGGATTCTTCCAGCCGTTTCCTCTCACCAGGCGATCTCTTAGCAGGGGGGCATGTTTTAAGAGCGCTATCACAATCCGTCCTTGATTTCAGAAAAAATATTGCCGGCAGCAGGTTTAATTCTCTCAGGCATTTAATAATATTACCAAAATCAATCTTTTCGGGTCTCCCCCACCGTTTTGCCTGGTGGGAAGAAAGATATTTCTTTACACTGGAGTTCAGCCCCCTTTTTCCACCCAGGGAGGCCATAAGACCATCTGGAAAAAGGAAAAGCATTTCCAGCGGAACGGGACGGCCCTCTGCACGCACGACCCTGTTTGCAGTCCCGCGGATATTCTTCAGCCAGGCACAAACTTCCTCGGCATTTGAGATGGTTGCAGAAAGGAGCAGCAATTTTACTCTGGGAGGGAGATAGATCAACACTTCTTCCCAGACAACGCCCCTGTCCGGATCACTCAGGTAGTGTGCCTCGTCCAGAATCACCAGATCCGCCCGGATACTGGTCCCCTGGTGCATGGCATCGTAAAGCTGGTTTCTCAGAATCTCCGTCGTACCGACAATAACCGAGGCGTCCGGGTTTTCTTTTCGGTCGCCAGTCAAAATACCACAATAATGCCGGCCGAACTCGTGACAGAATTGCTGGTATATGGAGTTTGAAAGCGCTTTGAGGGGAGAGGCATACCACACCCTCAGTCCTTTGGTGAGATAGGTATGGATGGTCTGTGAGGCTATCCAGGTCTTCCCTGCGCCCGTGGGGGCACTAACGAGCACATCACAGTCTTTGATCAGTTCCAGTGCCTCAAGCTGAAACGGATCAGGTATGAACGACCCCGGTTCGGGCACGCCTATCTTTCGGAAAACCGACTTCAACCCGGGATCTATCCTGGGGTCGGCATAACCGGTCTTGATCTCAACACGCCTTTTCCTCCCGGGTTGAGCCTTAGCTGGACGACGGTAATACCTTCTTTGTGCCATGCACACCTCAACGCAGGGATTCAGCGCTTAGGGTTCGCGTAAAAATAACTTCGCCTTTTTGCGCGAGCCCTAAGCTACCAGTTCTGCAGATACCAAATCCATATCCTGGAGGCTGCCTTTCATTGCTTCGCCCACATCCAGAGAATTCAACTCTTCAATTGCTTCGTCCATGATCGGGCCGCAACCCTGGGCAATCTTGATGCCATTGAAATAGACCTTCTCGATGGCTTCCCTGACAAAAAGCCGTGCGCAGGCCTTTATGAAATCGACGGAACGGTCTTGACCGCCTTCATAAACAGCCGCCTTGTGGCAGAGCGCATTTCCCACTTCGCACCAGATCATAATTTCAGCCAGAATAAACATGACATGCTGGGACTTGGTCAATTTATTTTTGCGGGCATTAAACACCAAAGTGTTTATGGCCCTCAGCGCCTTTGCCAAAATAGCGCCACCGCAATCTTCGGGCAGATTTTCAACACGAGCGGCCATTTCCGTATAGAAGGCGCCCTTTGAACGAACGGTGCTTCTCAAACGGAATGTCGAAATGATACTCTGCTGTATCTCACTGGTACCTTCATAGATAGTGAGGATTTTTATATCCCGTTTGATTTTCTCCACCTCATACTCCCGCATGTAACCATAACCGCCGAATGCCTGAATGCCGTCATTTGCCATGGCATCACCGGCTTCGGTTGCGAAAAACTTGGCAATGGATCCCTCAACCTGGAGATCCTTTTCATCGGTATCCAGCCGGCGTCCTGTCTCCTCAATATGGGCCCGCGCCGCCTCCAGTTGAACGGCATGCGGTACCAGGAGTTTATGGGTATAGCCCTGCTTTTTAGAAAGTGTGGTGCCGAACTGCACCCTTTCCCTGGAATAACTGACAGCCCTTTCCAGAGCAGCCATTCCGCAACCAAGACCGAACGTGCCCACCATCAGCCTGGTATATCCGAAAACCTCATTCGCCTGTTTCAGGCCCTGCCCTTCAACACCTCCAACCAGATTCTCCACCGGCACAAAAAGGTCCTCCAGGGAAAGCGAACAGGTGTCCGAGGCCCTGATCCCGTGTTTATCCTCATGTTTGCCCGGTATCAATCCCTCTGAGCCGCCTTCCACGATAAAAAAAGTGGGACCATCCGGGGCATCAGCAAGAATGGTGTAAAGATCCGCCACACCGCCGTTTGTAATAAACTGTTTCTGTCCGTTGATCTTATACCCCTTGATATTACTGTCATCATCCAGAACACGCGCTGCCTTGGTCTTCAGAGACTGCACATTAGATCCGGCTTCAGGCTCGGTGACACCATAAGCAACCACCAGACCTTCCTCAGCAACCCTGGTGATATATTTTTCTTTCTGTTCAGGAGTTGACCCGACCCGGATCGGATCCATGCCCAGGCATATGGCCAGAAAAGCTGTGGCAATAGCCAGATCCATTTTTGCCATTCTCTCAGATACAATGGCAATATCTGACGAGCCTGCGCCGAGGCCGCCGTATTCTTCCGGAATAAATATAAGATGAAGCGCAATTTCGGGGCCCAACATGAAACGGATTAGTTCTTCCGGAAAAATGCCGGCCTGGTCCATTTCCAGCTTGGCCTCCACGGTAATTTTTTCTTTTTCAAGCTTGTCAATGGTATCCAGGACCATGGATAACATTTCAGGGTCTAATCTCTTCTGCTCTGTCATGAGCTATTCTCCTAATGTGTTTTTTCATAACATGTGAACCAGTTCAAAAATGACGGTATTCAATTCGAATGGACCCCACTAATCAGAGCTTTCTTCAAGAAAATACGTGTTCATTTTATCCTTGACCTCCTCGATAACCTCGTTGAGCCAGAGAACGTCATCAATGGAAAGACGGCCTGCTTTTGTATTCCTTTTGGTACCATCCTGTTTTGTATAGCTCCTGGGCCCGATCTGCAGCTTGGCCTCCCCCTCACCATACCGGTAAATGGAAATATTTAATCCTGTTTCTTCGTTTTCCCAGGTATCGAGAACCTGATCTTTGTTTGAATCATAGGCCATTTATCGCTCCTTTTGGTATAGTTAGTGCCCGAACGAAAACTGTCTTTTTCACCAATATCTGCGTCAGATAAAAATTTTAATCCTCAAAATACTTCATGTATTCCTGCGGTTAAAATTTTGATCTTCCTTGATCTTGACGAAAAATCCTAGTTTTCGTTCAGACAC
>JAFDJF010000674.1 GCA_019307645.1 Deltaproteobacteria bacterium | reverse complement strand
AATTAAAAGAATTGAGAATATTTTCAGGAAGGAGGATATCCTCAGTTTATTAAAAGAAAGAGTAAATGGAGAGTTGAAGCTCCATCATGAATTCAGGGTTACTGTTTCAGACTGCCCCAATGCGTGCTCTCAACCGCAGATAAAAGACATCGGAATCATCGGGGCATGTGCCCCCCGGGTTGTGGACGAAGAATGCACACTCTGTAACTCATGTGTAGATATCTGCAAAGAAGAGGCAATCACCCTTGACGACAGCCTGAGCAAACCGGTGATAGACCTTGCTCGCTGCCTTAAATGTGGAAAGTGTATAGAGGTGTGTCCAACAGGGGCCATCGCAAAAGGAAAGACAGGCTTCAGAGTGCAGCTCGGTGGTAAACTGGGAAGACACCCGAAGCTTGCAAGTGAACTTCCAGGGATTTACAGCGAAAACGTAGTCATTGAAATTGTGAAAGCATGTATCCGGTTCTATAAAGAAAACAGTCGGCAGGGAGAACGTTTTGCCGAAATTTTCAAGGATTCGGATTTCGATAACTTTTCAAAACGCTTTGGCTTTTAACCTTAACATCCAAATCACACTACAACCGATATTTCTCTCGAAGCTGCTCCGATAACCGCCGGATCATTTCAAAAGCCGCTTCCACAGTTTTTTCACCGTCAGGATTGACCAGACAACAGGTGGCAGGAGAAAGCAGACTTCTGGACAACAGAAAATCTCTGTCTATTCCTTTCTTGTGCAGCGAAGTCCATATTCCTTCAAGCTGATTAGCCAGTGAAGTCAGGCCTTCTTTTTCAAAGGGTTCGAAGTTGGTAGGGACAATTCCCCATGAGAGAACACCTCCCCGGTCCAGGAACTTTCGTATTGATGTGGCGTAAGACGAAAAAATTTCTCCGTTTGTATACACATCAAGAGAAAGAATATCAAGGTCCAGGTTGAGCAGAAAATCCCAGTCAGGGTTTCCGCACAGATGAACGCCTCGAGGTCGTTCAATCATGGAAAAAAAGGCCTCCATATCGATCCTGGCCGCCTGATCGCTGTATCCAGCCATTGCGCTGAACAGAAACTGAAGCCCGGGTTCGTCCACGAACATAAACGCGTTGGGATTAAGCTCCTTGAGCCGCGACAACTGGACGTTCACCCGCTTTGCCATAAACTCCAACATGAAGGGCCTGACCGTATCATCAAAGAGGATGGGTCTGTCATTTTCATCAACGACATTAAATCCAAAACTGATGGGTCCTTCCAGCTGTCCGCGAATGGCGGGTCTGTCAGAAAGGTCCAGTTGCAGAAACCGTTTGTAAACAACAGAATACATATCGCTGATGTCAAAATACTCAGGATCATCAAAATGGGACATGGCCTTTTCGAATTCAGCAATAAATTTCTCCATGGAAAATCGAAGCGTACGGTTTTCCATGTCGAGCAGGATGCCGGGGAAATGCTCGGAGGCCTGCACATACATGTCTTCATAGTAACTGTAAAGAGGGAGCTGAGGCCAGAATGGCACATCAAGGGAAAGGGCAACTTTGAGAGCCCTTTCAACATCATTGTGAGGCATGACAGCCATAGCCGTTGTGAGAAGATTTCCGGGAATAGACATGGTCCAGGTAATGGTTTTTTACTGATTTTTCAAAGCGCTAAACGGTCACATTTTTTTTAACGAAAATAATTATATCTTCTTTTTTGATTTCTTTTCCCTTGGGTGTGGCGGCCTCTTCAAACTTCTTTAATTCGACCGACTTTATTCTATAACCTGCTTCCAGATACCGGGACAGCGCATTTCGCATATCTTTCTGGGCGGGGTCAGTATCCGTGTATGCGATCTTTTTCTGTACGGTTACTGTTTCTTCGATCTCGCAATTGTCTCCGAATTGATCGGGAAGAGGGGTTGTTAATTTTTTTTTATCGTCTGAGCGCCGGGTTGTCTCAGTCTCAAAATTTTCACAATAGTTTGCATAGTTCATCACTATTGTTTCTAAATGGGGGACCCCGTATTTTTCGTTTTCAAAAGTGAATATCCTGCATTTTGGTTTTTTGGAAGAGCCTTCGATCATGTTTGTACAGGATGCACACGTTTCTTCCCTGATCGTGACTGCGGAGAAACCGCTGGCCGGCTGCGGCTTTTCTTTTTTCTTGCTTGTTGACAGGAAGATGTCTGAGATTTCTTCAAGACCCCTGCCAGGGTTCCTTTTTTCCATATTTTGGATGCGTTCCTTGTGAGCAAAAGGTTAAGCGTTGACTATCCCCTAACGTTGCAAAAGTCGAGGATGCGTTGCAAAAGTCGAGGATGCCCCAGATCTAAGGCGGAAAGGGTGAAGCTGTAGTACTTTACCGCGAACCCTTGACAACGCAGGAGATGGGGTATCCTCGGCTTTCCCATCGGGTTAATAACAGGGCTGCTTTTGACCGCTTTCATGATGTCACTTGGGGTGAATTGCAGTAGAGAGTACAAAAAGATAAATGAGTCAATTATTATAGTTTCTAAAACCAGTTAGCCATGTTATTTATGCAACTATAGGATATAGGCACTGTGAAGTTTGTGTCAAGAATAAACAGGGTGAAGCACAGCCCTCCGGAATAAATTTCCTGCGGGGCTGGAATATCCTTAGGGCGGCAAAGGGGTTGTGTTCGTCAGTTTTTCCGGTGGGTTATGAGGCCCCTTATTGTCGGGCCGGGATTTTGAATGGGCACCAGCGGCGGAGAGAAACTCGGGCCGGGACTTAGGGCTCGCGCCAAAAATGTGAATTTATTTTTGCGCGAACCCTAACACAGCGTAACGTCTCCTGAAATGATTCTTTGAATCCTGCCCTGATCATCCTTTAAAATCAAAACGCCGTCGTCGTCAATATCAACAACTTCTCCCATATGCTCTTGTCCGAGCACATCTACACTGATCTTTTTTCCAACTATATCGGAAAGTTGCTTCCATCGATGGATGATGGGAAAAAACTCGTTTTTCTTGAACATCTCGTAGTATTTCTCGAACTGTTCCAGGATGGTCCTGACAAGTCTGGCTCTCGAAAACTGCTCTCCGGTTTCTATAAATATTGATGTGGCCGTTTCCCGTATTTCCTTTGGAAAACTCTCAGAAGGGGAGTTAACATTCAGCCCAAGGCCTACGACAATATAATTCACTGCATCCATCTCCGTAGTGATTTCAGTCAGGATTCCTGCAAGTTTCCTTCCCTTAATTAGGATGTCATTTGGCCACTTGATTTTTAAATCCAGTTCCACAAGAGAAAGAAGCGCTTCGGCTACTGCAACGGCAGTCATAAGGGTTATTCTTGGCGCGCCAATCGGCGGCATGGCAGGCCTGAGAATGAGTGTCGCATAAATCCCGTTGCCCGGTGACGAAAACCATTCTCGTCCTCTTCTGCCTCTTCCCGCGGTTTGACTTTCTGCAATAACCACAGTTCCTTCCCGGGCGCCTGCCTCAGCCAGGTCTTTTGCCCTCATATTGGTTGAATCTACTTCCTTGAAATAGTGGATATCCATTTTGCCGAAGACCCTGGTCCCCAGCCCCTCTCTGATTTCATTGGGCAGGAGCAGGTCGGAATCTCTGCTAAGAAGATACCCTTTCTTTGGGGAGGATTCTATAAGATAGCCTTCCTCTTTCAGCTTGCGGACATGCTTCCAAATGGCGGTCCTGCTGACGGACATTTCATTGCTGAGCGATTCACCGGAAACCCAGGCACCTCTTTTCTCTTTAAGATATGATAATAACAAATCTTTTGTGGCCATTGCTAAAGCTATGAGGCATAAGGTTTACGGTTTAAGGTGCTCCCATTATAAATTTCGCACATACTTCGTATCATATACTCAGACCTGTTTACTGGAAAGGACTCCTTATTGTCAACCTCAAAGCTGACATGTGGTTGACAATTGTTTTGTTGTTTAAAAACCTTGAAATAGTCCACTATTACTGCGTCTTTCGCTCTTAAACATCTACCAAACCTAACCTAAATCTGAGCCCCAAGAATGTGAATTTATTTTTGCGCGAACCCTAAGGAATACTATTGGGCGCTTTTTGGTTGTGAGCGAGATTCCCGCTGTAAAAGGGGTAATGAATAACCATGTTCAATGAGACCATGAAAAAAATAACTGAAAGAATCATTGAAGATCCTGAGGCCGCAATCTCTTATGAACAGGCCTGTGAACTGGCGGCCATTCCGGATGGGGCCCTGGACCTGGTGGTGTGCGCGGGTAAGGTCAGGGAAAAATATAAGAAAAACAAAGTGTTTGCCTGTTCCATAATTAATGCCAAATCAGGTTTCTGTTCGGAAGACTGCGCTTTCTGCGCCCAATCCGCACATCATAAAACCGGAGT
>JAFDJF010000673.1 GCA_019307645.1 Deltaproteobacteria bacterium | reverse complement strand
GTAATCTGAAAGCGCAACGAAAAGGCCCCTTCTTCTTTCGGCACAAAACTGACCCGTACCCCCTTAAGTCGCGGCTCGTACTTTCGGATCGTCTGCCGGATCGATCGCTCGAAGCCCCCCAATGATTGAGGATATCCATGGAGAAGATCAGTAAAATCGGGAACGCCAAAATCTTCGGCAATGGGGACATTGCCCTGCCTGGTGTTAAGGATTCTCTGAAGGTGCCCCAACACCGAATCCATGGTCCTTCCGAGATCCTCCCTGGACCGCCGGAGCGGATCCTTGTTCCGGGACCGAATCCGTTCTAAAAGTCTCTCTTCTCGCACCGTAAGTTCACGTCCCTAAAGGCCGGTCCGCACCGGCTATATTTTCCGGAAGGCCGCACCCTCATTAGAATTCCTGTGGACATAAGGCACCACTACGCCGACCCTTGCTTCGATCGCCGTCACCAAGGCATGGTTAGACACAACACTCGGCCGGTTCTGCGCCCGCGGGAAAAGGATGCCTTGCCCTCTCAGGAGCAAGGCATCATCCCCATCATAAAAATATCAAAACAGCCATTCCGGGCCTTGCCGTGTCTGCCCTCTTAAACTACCGGTGCTTCCCAGTCGTCTTCAGCCGTAATGCCGCCTTCCACGTAAGTCCAAGTAATCTTCTGGTAACAGAAGGTGATGCTCTCCCGCTCCCTGTGCTGCATATATTCCGGGTACTTGTTGTTGAGCATCTCCCCCTTGATTTTGGCTACACTGGCTCTTTGGAGCTGGATGGTATAAAATTGAATTTCTTGCCCCGCTTTAGAGGGTTGCCAGCATTGCAACTCCCAGTCGCTAATAAGCTCGTTGTTCACGAGTATATTCATGAGCAACGGCGAGGATTTGTCCACCTCTTTGATGATGGTGATGCCCTTGTGCTGCCGTTTGCCCGTGGGCAGGCCCGATGCGGCGTCTCTGGGTGACTCCACCTCATAGTCAAAACCGATGACCATAATGGAGTCTTCCCTGCCTTTCTGTGTAACAGACCCCAGGATATCCCCTTGTGTTTCCCCTTTCAGCCTCATGTATGCATTCAGCGCCATGGTTCTTCTCCTTTCCTTATCTTATTCTTTGTCAAGTTTACCTACAAGGGAGAGGGTGAAAAAGGCCCCCATGTACTTGAAGTGAGGCCTCACCTTCATCCCTACCCGATACCAACCAGGCTCGCCTTCCACATCCTCAACCGTAATCTGGGCCATCCGCAGCGGCCTGCGGCTCCTGGCACCCGGAGGTGGGTTGTCCATCTCCGTCACATACTGACCAATCCACGTGTTGAGCTCTTTTTCTAAATCGGCCCGTTCTTTCCAGGTCCCGATGTTTTCCCGTTGGATCACCTTCAGGTAATGGGCCAAACGGTTGATGACGAACATGTAAGGCAGCTGCAATCCCAACTTGTAGTTGAGTTCCGCCTCTTTGCCTTCCTTGCTGATCCCGAAGGACTTGGGCTTTTGAACGGAGTTGGCCGAAAAGAAAGCTGCATTGTCGCTCCCTTTCCTCATGGTGAGCCCGACAAACCCTTCTTCTGCAAGTTCGTACTCCCTTCTTTCTGAGATAAGCACCTCGGTCGGGATCTTTGTCTGCACAGCGCCCATGGCCTCAAATTGGTGCAGAGGAAGGTCTTCCACTGCACCTCCACCCATAGGACCGATGATGTTGGCACACCACCGATACTTGGCAAAGGCATCGGTAAGCCTGGACGCAAAGGTGAAGGCCGCATTCCCCCAGCAGTAGTCCCCGTGACTGGCAGAGACATCCTCCTGGTAATTGAAGGCCTTTACAGGCTGCGTATCGGGCCCGTAAGGAAGGCGCAACAGAAACCGAGGGAGTGTCAACGACACGTACCTGGCATCTTCCGATTCTCTGAAGGACTGCCATTTGGTGTATTGAGGCCCTTCGAAAATCGATTTAAGGTCCTTGAGGTTCGGCAGCCCGTTGAAATCGTCCAGACCGAAGAACTGTGGGCCTGCAGACGCAATAAACGGGGCGTGGGACATGGCCGCCACGCTTGCAACATATTGCAAAAGCTTGACGTCCTGGGGCCCAGGTCCGAAGTCGTAGTTTCCAATCATGGCAGCATAGGGCTTGCCGCCAAACTGCCCGTATTCAGCCGTATAAAGTGTCTTGTAGAGACCGGATTTAACCACTTCCGGCGAGTCCTCGAAATCTTCCAGAAGATCATCCTTGCTCACATTGACGATCTCCAGTTTGATGTTCTCCCGAAAATCCGTCCGGTCTACCAAAAACTTGAGGGACCGCCAAGCAGACTCAAGCTTTTGAACTTCGGGATGATGCAAAATCGCATCCAATTGCAGACTGAGTTTCTTGTCA